>JBAXMU010000019.1:0-22146 GCA_037134155.1 Actinomycetes bacterium | reverse complement strand
AGACCTTCGCAACGAAGGTGTTCTGTGACAAGAAGCGCTGGATACGACGGGCGCGACCAACCAAAATACGATCTTCTTCAGAGAGTTCATCGATACCCAAGATCGCGATGATGTCCTGGAGATCCTTGTAACGCTGCAAGATCTGCTTGATGCGGTTTGCGACGCGGAAGTGGTGCTCGCCGATGTAGCGAGGATCCAAGATACGTGATGTTGAGTCGAGTGGATCCACCGCTGGGTAGATACCAAGCTCTGAGATCGGACGAGACAACACAGTCGTTGCATCCAAGTGGGCGAAGGTTGTGTGTGGAGCTGGGTCGGTGATGTCATCGGCAGGAACATAGATCGCCTGCATCGATGTGATCGAGTGACCACGTGTTGATGTAATGCGCTCCTGCAACTGACCCATCTCATCAGCGAGTGTTGGCTGATATCCCACAGCAGATGGCATACGGCCGAGAAGTGTTGATACCTCTGAACCTGCCTGTGTGAAGCGGAAGATATTGTCGATGAAGAGCAATACATCTTGGTTCTGAACGTCACGGAAGTACTCAGCCATTGTGAGAGCTGAGAGCGCAACGCGCAAACGAGTTCCAGGTGGCTCATCCATCTGACCGAAGACCAGTGCAGTCTTATTGATAACGCCAGTCTCTGTCATTTCGAGGAAGAGGTCGTTACCTTCACGAGTACGCTCACCAACACCGGCGAATACAGATACGCCACCGAAGTTTTCAGCTACACGGTAGATCATCTCTTGAATAAGAACGGTCTTACCAACACCAGCACCACCGAAGAGGCCGATCTTTCCGCCCTTTACATATGGTGTGAGGAGGTCAATAACCTTGATACCAGTCTCGAACATCTCTGTCTTTGACTCGAGCTGATCAAATGCTGGGGCTGTGCGGTGGATAGGCCAACGCTCCTTGATATCGAGTGATGATGTTGGAACGTCGAGTGACTCACCGAGGGTATTGAATACGTGGCCCTTTGTGACATCACCGACTGGAACTGAGATTGGAGCGCCAGTATCTGATACAGAAGCACCGCGGACCATGCCGTCAGTTGGCTGCATCGAGATCGCACGGACGAGGTTATCGCCGATGTGCTGCGCTACTTCGAGAGTCAGCGTACGGGTAGTGCCCGAGAGCTCGACCTCAACATGGAGGGCGTTGAAGATCGCTGGCATCGCATCAGATGGGAACTCAATGTCCACAACTGGTCCGATAACGCGAGCAACGCGGCCGTTCTTGGTTGCTGTAGCTGATGTCATTATTCGCTCCCTGCGCTAGCTGAGGCAAGAGCATCTGCTCCGCCAACAATTTCACTGATCTCTTGCGTAATTTCTGCCTGACGAGCCGCGTTGGCCAATCGGGTAAGTGACTTGATGAGCTCATCAGCGTTATCAGTCGCTGACTTCATCGCACGACGACGTGCAGCATGCTCGGAAGCAGCTGATTGCAACATCGCGTTGAAGACTCGAGCTTCGACGTATCGAGGAAGAAGTGCGTTGAGCACTTCAGATGCATCTGGTTCGAATTCATATTGTGGAAGCAAGCCTTCTGGGGCTGCCTCTGTCTGGAGTGGAAGAACTTGGTTCGTCACTGGAAGTTGAGTGATCATCGACTTGAACTGGGTGTAGATAACGTGCAGTTCATCGGCTGAATCATTCTCAGCGAGGAATGCATTGATCAACGCTGCTGATACTTCGCGAGCGTGAGCAAATTGTGGGTTATCAGAGAAGCCGGTCCATGATCCAGCGATCGCACGGTTGCGGAACTTGTAGTAGTTCACTGCCTTACGGCCAACCAAGTAAGCATCTGCTGTGATGCCGCGAGCCTGGAGGGCTGCCATCACGATGTCGCCTTCCTTGATTGCGGCGTTGGAGTAAGCACCAGCCATTCCACGGTCAGCAGCGATGATCAAAACCGCAGCGCGACGTGGGCTTGCTGAAGCAGTGGTGAGTGGATGATCAACCTTCGAGAAGGTTGCAACCGCAGTCACGGCCTGTGTGAGCTCATTCGCATATGGCGAAGAAGCGTTCACACGTTGCTGCGCCTTGACGATACGAGAGGCAGAGATTAACTCCATAGCCTTCGTGATCTTCTTCGTCGCCTTAACCGAACGCATTCGGCGGCGATAGACGCGTAGTTGGGCACCCATGAGTTCTTACTTCACCCCTGAAGACTGGAACTGAGTCTTAAATGTGGCAACTGCCTCTTCAAGAGCTGAGATCGTGTCATCGGAAAGTTCGCGTGTTGTTGAGATAACTTCAAAGATTGAAGCGCGCTCACGAGCGATGAAATCAAGGAACTCAGTTTCAAAGCGACGGATATCAGCAACAGGAATTGAATCCATCTTGCCAGTTGTTCCGGCCCAGATTGATGCTGCTTGACGCTCTACTGAGTAAGGCGAGTACTGGCCCTGCTTCAAGAGTTCAACCATGCGAGCACCGCGCTCGAGTTGAGCCTTTGATGCTGCATCGAGGTCAGAACCGAATGCTGCGAATGCTTCGAGTTCACGGTACTGAGCAAGATCAAGGCGGAGACGTCCAGCGATCTTCTTGATCGCCTTTGTCTGTGCTGATCCACCCACGCGTGAAACCGAGATACCTACGTTGATCGCTGGGCGAACGCCGGCGTTGAACAAGTCGGTCTCAAGGAAGCACTGACCATCGGTAATCGAAATAACGTTTGTTGGAATGAACGCAGAGACGTCATTTCCCTTGGTCTCAATGATTGGCAAACCAGTCATTGAACCGCCGCCGAGCTCATCAGAGAGCTTTGCGCAACGCTCGAGCAGGCGTGAGTGCAAGTAGAAGACGTCGCCTGGGTAAGCCTCGCGACCTGGTGGACGACGAAGTAACAAGGAGACTGAACGGTAGGCCTCGGCCTGCTTTGAGAGATCATCGAAGATGATCAATACATGCTGGCCGTTGTACATCCAGTGCTGACCGATCGCTGAGCCTGTGTAAGGAGCGAGGTACTTGAAGCCTGCTGGATCTGATGCTGGAGCTGCAACGATTGTTGTGTACTCCATTGCGCCAGCGGCTTCGAGTGCGCCCTTAACAGAGGCAATCGTTGAACCCTTCTGGCCAATAGCTACGTAGATGCACTTAACCTGCTTCTTTGGATCGCCGGTCTTCCAGTTATCGCGCTGGTTGATGATGGTGTCGATTGCAATCGCAGTCTTACCAGTCTGACGGTCACCAATGATCAACTGACGCTGACCACGACCGATAGCGGTCATCGCATCGATCGCCTTGATACCGGTCTGCATTGGCTCTTTAACAGGTTGGCGCTGAACTACTGATGGTGCCTGAACTTCAAGTGCACGAGAGGCTTCAGCCTTGATCTCGCCCTTGCCATCGATTGGTCGACCGAGTGCATCGACTACGCGGCCCAAGAATGCATCGCCAACTGGAACAGAGAGAATTTCTCCAGTGCGGCGGACAGTTGTTCCTTCTTCGATACCGGTGTATTCGCCCAAGATAACGACACCGATCTCGCGAACGTCGAGGTTGAGTGCAAGACCCAACGTTCCGTTCTCAAACTTCAAAAGTTCATTGGTCATTGTTGAAGGTAGTCCTTCAACACGAGCGATGCCGTCGCCTGCCTCAGTTACTGTGCCGATCTCATCTCGGGCTGCAGCGCCTGGGTTATATGAAGCAACGTGCTTTGCAAGTGCGTCGCGAATCTCTTCGGGACGAATTGTTAGCTCGGCCATAATGTATTCCCTCTGTCTCTCTAGCTAGTCGATGCTCGTCTTGGTCGAGTATCGAAATCTATTTTTAAACTGCGAGCGCTCTGCTCGCTTCTGCCAAACGATTGCTGATCGTTCCATCGATGATCTCGTCGGCGAAGCGAACTTCGATTCCGCCAAGTACTGATGGATCAATCTCGGTATTGATATGTACAGGTTGTCCCACTTGCTTCGTCAAAGAAGCTGCGAGCTTCTCGGCTTGGGCCGGGGTAAGAGCGATAACGCTACGCACGACCGCGACGAGGCGGTTGCGGCGAGCTGAAACTGCGTGGGCAAAGGCTGAAAGGGCTGCTTCGATGCTGCGGCCACGGGTTCCACCAACGAGCGCCTCTAGTAAGCGAACGGTCGATGGGGCTGCCTTTGCGGCAAAGATTGAGTCGACCAATGCGACCTTACGGTCAGTTGAATCAGCGCGGTCATTGAGTGCCAAGCGAAGTTCATTGCTGGTGACGATCAGACGTGAGAAGAGGAAGAGTTCTTCTTCAACACGATCGAGTGCGTTCTCACCATTTGCAGCGGTTGCTTCTGCTTCTACTGCAATCTGTTCGATCGCATCAGCGATCTCAGATGATGATGACCAACGGAATGAGGCGGCGCTCACGAGAAGTGAGACTGCCTTTGCACCGATCTGTGATCCGAAGAGATCATTGATGAGTGCAGTCTTTGATGCATGATCGCGAGCAGGATCTGTAAGTGCGCGGCGTAATCCGACTGAAGAGCCGACTGCACCGAGCGCCTTAAAGAGGTCGGCTGATAGCGCAGTGCACTCTGCAGATGAAGCGCCCTTGAGCTGCTCATCTAGTGCACCGCGTAGCGCCAAGAGTGCTTGGCGAGAGCTACCACCGAGAACGATCATTACTTACTCTTCTCCAGATCTTCTAAGAAGCGATCGACAATACGTGATTGTCGTACCTGGTCTTCAAGTGCTTCTCCGACGATCTTGGATGCAAGATCAACGGCCAGAGTTCCAACTTCAGCGCGAAGTGAGGAGATTGCCTTCTCACGTTCTGCTTCGATTGAACTATGGGCTGCTGCAGAAATACGGGCAGCCTCTTCTTGTGCCTGCGCGCGAAGATCTTCGATGATCGCTGCACCTTGGGCGCGAGCTTCTTCACGGATCTTTGCTGCTTCACCACGAGCATCAGCAAGTTGAGCGGTATATGACTCAAGTGCTTGTGCTGCTTCAAGCTGCGCACGCTCTGCCTTCTCAATGCCACCTTGGATCGCCTCGGTACGTGCCGCAAATGCCTTTTCAAACATTGGCGTAACGAACTTACGGAGAACGAAGAAGAGCAGACCGAAGGCGATAGCGCCGACGATCAACTCAGCTGGCTTTGGAAGGAGCGGGCTCTGTGCCGCTTCAGCCACAAATAGAGAATGCATCTCTTTTCCTATCTAAAAGTTCTAAAAGTACGTATTAGGTGAATTAGAGGACGAATGCGAGGACGAGGCCGAATAGCGCCAAAGCTTCTGCCAAAGCGAAGCCGAGGAATGCGATTGGCTGCAAGACAGAACGTGCCTCAGGCTGACGTGCTACACCGTTGATGTACGCGGCGAAGATTAAGCCAGTTGCGATTGCGGGTCCGATTGCAGATAGGCCATAACCGACCAGGTTGAGTGTGCCTTTCATCTTTGTTGCCTTTCGTTCGTTTGTACTCATAAGCAGTTGCTTACAAGGGGTAGGGAAAGTTGGTTAGTGCTCGTCCGCCAGAGCGCCTGCAATGAAGAGGGCTGATAGCAGAGTGATGATGTAGGCCTGGAGGCACTGCACCATAAACTCGAAGAAGGTCATCGCGATACCGAAGCCAAATGAGAATGGCGAGAGGATCTTCATGATGAGGTGATTGTCGTGGAGCATGTAATCGCCGCCGCCAATGAAGACGAGCAAGAGCAAGTGACCGGCGAACATATTTGCGAAGAGACGCAGTGAGAGTGTCACTGGACGAATCAAGAAATAGGTTGCGATCTCAATCGGTGTGAGAAGAATGTATGCAAACTTTGGAACACCCGGAAGGAATGCGATTCCCTTGAGGTACTTACCAAGGCCCTGCTTCTTAATTCCGATTGCGTGGAAGATGAAGTACGAGAAACCTGCGAGCACATATGGGAAGGCAACGTGCGACATCGCTGGGAATTGCAAGAATGGAATGATTCCGAAGATGTTATTGACAAGTACAAAGGTGAAGAGTGTGAAGAGGAATGGCACGAATTGAAGGAAGCCATGTCCAATAATCTCTTCAGCGAGATCCTTGCGAACAAATGCGTAGATAGATTCACCAACGAATTGAAGCTTGCCTGGAACAACCGATGCCTTGCGTGATGCCGCGATGAAGAAGATTGAGATAAGGATGATGCTCAAGAAGACGAGCAGGATTGGCTTTGTTGTGTACGCGCTGTTCCCAAAAACGGGAGGCAGATTGAAGTCATTGGTGCTTGGCGGGACGAACCCTGGGCCAGCTACAGCAGACGCGAACACGCACTCTCCCTTGTAACGGTCAAAACTGAATATTTCGTGGGAAGACGGCGTAACCCTATTAGGCGTAGATCAAAATCCAAAACTCAAAGCGGTAACGAAAATGTGATCTTTGAGTGGCCGGCAGGGGCTATTCGCGCCCGAAGCGGAGCCAGACGAGGTAGATCGAGGCGCCCATGCCGAGCAGGCAGCCCGAGAGCAAGAACCAGTGGTGGCGAGGGTTGAGCCAGTGATCGAGGCCGAAGCCGATACCGCCCCAGATGAGCAGGCCTGAGATCAGGTAACCCAGGATTGACCAGAGTGCTCCCTCTTCATTTGATGCCATAGTGGCCTCCTCCTCTATTCTCTATTCCTCAAAGGCTTTTTACTCCTTTGTGAGGGGTAATGGTAACCCGAGCTTGAGCTTCAAGAATGCACGAATCTCCCCTGCCAGCCAGGCGGCGGTGATAGCCAGCGCTGTGACGGCAAATGCGGCCCGATTGACCGTGGTTGGGGAGGTGAACTTGGTGACGACCAGCAGGAAGGCTCCCATGACCATCACCTTGGCAAAGTAGGAGAACATGGCGAGGGCCATCGTGGCGATCGGATCGAGGTTCTTTGAGATCGCGCTAATACCGAGGTGGACCGAGAAGAAGAGCACGACCGTCAGGCTCGCCAGGAGTGATCCCCAGGCGCCAGGTCCCTTGCGAAGTGCGATCGATCCGGCAACGCAGACGACGGCGACGAAAAGTGCTGGGATGAGCGCTCCGCGCCACATCTTCTCTTCACTAGATGATCCGACACTGAGGTTAGACATTCTGTGGCTCCGCATTTCTTCTAGCTTCGATCGCGCCTGATGAACGCTTACGAAGAGTATCGACGATCATGACACCAGAGATTGAAGCAATCGCCGTGGCGACAAGAAGTGCGATCCAGAGTGGTTCAAAGGCTGCGATCACTGTTGGGAAGGCGAAGGTCGCTGCCCAGACATAGAGGATGAAGGTTGTACGACGATGCGAGTTACCGAGATCTAACAAGCGGTGATGTAGGTGCTGGCGATCCGAAGCAAATGGTGATCGGCCGGCACGAAGGCGACGAACGATCGCCATAATCAAATCAAGTAATGGAATCGCAAGAATCGTAAATGGCAGCAACAATGGTAGATAAGCAGATCGCGAACTCGAACTTGAGATCGCATTGACATCAATCTGACCAGTAAGTGTGATCGCCGATGCGGCGAGCAAGAGCCCAAGCAACATCGCACCTGAATCACCCATGAAGATTCGAGCTGGGTGGAAGTTATGTGGCAAGAAGCCAAGGCACATACCGATGACCACCGCTGTGATCAATGAAGGTGCGCCAGCACGACTAAAGCCATTAACCACCGCGAGAATATAAGAGAAGGCAAAGAATGCAGTGGCGCAGATAGCGACCACACCTGTTGCGAGGCCATCAAGGCCATCGATGAAATTCACTGCGTTAATCACTGTCATCACGAAGAGAACGGTGAGGAGTTGGCCGATATTGGCGGGCAAGGTGAGGATGCCATTAATCGGAAGCCAGAGAATTTGCACGCCATGAAGTAACAAGATGCCAGCAGCAACTGCTTGTCCAGCAAACTTTGTAATCGAATCTAGGTCGAAGCGATCATCGAGCATTCCTAGAACCATGATGAAGGTTCCTGCTAAGAAGATTCCTTGCGCCTCCCGACCAAATGATTTTCCAACAAGTGGCAGGTGATTCACGATTAAGAAGGTGATTGACATAGCGCCCCACATCGCGACTCCACCCCAACGCGGTGTCACAACAGTATGAACATCTCGGTCACGAATTCCTACATATGCACCAGAACGCATCGCAAGCGAGCGCACCAATGGCGTTAGCAAGAAGGTGATGATCGCCGCTAGTAGCAGCGTCAAGAGATATTCGCGCATTTACTCTCGCTTATTAAGGGCGTGGGTAGACCGGGAATTGCGCGGTAAGAGCGTGTACATCAGCGCGGATAGCTGCTGCCTTTGAGGCATCTTCGCCATCTTTAATTGCGCGAGCAATAAGTGATGCAATCTCTGTCATCTGCGGAACGCCCATACCTTGAGTGGTTGTCGCTGCCGAACCGACGCGGATACCGCTCGTTGTTCCTGCGCCTTCTGGATCAAATGGGATCGCATTCTTATTCAGTGTGATGCCAGATAGTCCGCAACGCTCATCGGCGATCTTGCCCGATACGCCAGTACTACGGATATCGATAAGAGCGAGGTGGGTCTGAGTTCCGCCAGATACAGCACGCATTCCTTCTGCTTCAAGGCCAGCAGCGAGCGCCTTCGCATTCGTGATGACGTTCTTCGCATATGACTGGTACTCAGGTGTTGCGCACTCCTTCAGAGCTACCGCCTTGCCAGCTACTGCGCTCATGATTGGACCACCCTGCATGCCAGGGAAGATTGCCTTATCAAGTGCTGCTGCGTGCTCGGCCTTGCTCAAGATCATGCCACCGCGTGGACCGCGGAGAACCTTGTGGGTGGTGAAGGAGACGACATCTGCATAAGGAACGGGTGACGGGATCGCCTTACCGGCAACGAGACCAATGAAGTGAGCTGCATCGACCCACATAATCGCGCCAACTTCATCGCAGATCGCGCGGACCTTCTCGAAGTCGATCAAACTTGGGTAGGCGGTCGCACCGCTACAGATCATCTTTGGCTTATTGGCAATAGCGAGATCGCGTAGCTCGTCGTAATCGATCAATTCATTATCTTGGCGAACGCCATACGAGACGATGTTGTACCACTTGCCCGAGAAGTTGACCTTGGCACCGTGGGTGAGATGGCCGCCATGTGGCAGTGACATCGCAAGGACGGTATCTCCTGGGTTGGTAAATGCTTTGTAGACAGCGACGTTGGCACTAGCGCCTGAATGTGGCTGCAAGTTTGCATGCTCTGCGCCGAAGAGCGCCTTTGCACGTTCGATACCGATCGTCTCGACCTTATCGACCTCTTCACAACCGCCGTAGTAACGCTTGCCTGGATAACCCTCGGCATACTTATTGGAGAGGGTCGATCCCATGGTTGCAAGGACAGCAGGTGATGTGAAGTTCTCAGATGCAATCAGCTGCAAGTTGCCGCGTTGACGTTCTAGCTCGGTGAGTAGAAGCGCCGCGATCTCTGGATCTTGAGCGTTGAGCTGGTTGAAATCTGGGCCATAGAAAGTTTCGGTCATACCAGAAGCCTAGTAGACGAGAAGTTCTTAGGTCGCGCTCGGCCCAAGCGTCGGCAGGATTGCCTGCAGCTGCGCCAGTGAGATTGCTCCCACGCGGGCGGCGATGAGACCGCCGGGCTTCCCGAGCACCTGACGGCGAACGAGCGTCGATGCTGGGCCTGGTACCAACGGGCCTTCATCAACGTAGATGGCGATCGCTGATTCATGAGCCGGTACGAATTGGATCTCATGCGATGGGCCACTGCCTACGATTGCAGCGCTACCAACAGCTAACGGGCCAGTCTTGCTGGCAAGGGTCCGTAAGAAGTTCTGCGTTGGTACTCGCACTGCGAACTCTGCGAGCGTCCCACCATCGCCAAGGTCCCAATTCAAAGATGCATTCGCTGCGACTTGAATCGAAAGAAGTCCCGGCCAGAAGGCATCAGCGAGGGAACGAAAATCTGCATCAAAGTCGGTGGCAATACCTGACAAGACATCGGCTGATCCGACGATCACTTGTGATGCGGTGTATGCAGGATCGCCACGGAGAATATGAATGTTGCGAACCGCTTCATGATCGAAGGCATTGGCAACATACATGTAGCCGTGCTCGGCGGCGATGACGCCCACTCCACCAGCGCTAATGAGCTTCGCAGCCTCATCGATCGATGCCTCGAAATTATCTGGAGCGAGAGTTATGTAGGTAGACATTCTTTTCCTAGTTTTCCTAGTTCGGCCTAATTCAACGCCGCGAGCTTCTCAGCGAGTGCGCCATCGACCATCGCGTGGATCGTTGTGCCATGTTCGGAGTACTCCTCGCTCATGATCTCACCGCGATCATGGATCGCAGATACTAAGTCACCGCGATTAAATGGAATTGTGGTGCGCACTTCAACTCGTGGCCGAGGCAGATTGGTCTCGATCGCCTTGAGAAGAGTGTCGATGCCAAAACCGGTACGAGCTGAGAAGGCGAAGCTATTTGGCTCGGTGCGAAGAATCTGCATCATGACTTCCGGGGCTGCGATATCGGCCTTATTGATCGCAATAATCTCCGGGATATCTCCCCCGCCAACTTCAACGATCACTTTGCGAACGGCGCGAATCTGTTCCATCGGATCTGGATGTGAACCATCAATAACGTGGACGATCAGATCAGCTGCAGCGACCTCTTCGAGCGTTGATTTAAAGGCTTCAACGAGTTGGTGCGGTAGGTGGCGAACGAAGCCGACAGTGTCCGAGAGCGTATAAATACGGCCATCTGGAGTCTTCGTCTGCCGAGTCGTCGGATCAAGGGTTGCAAAGAGCGCATTCTCAACGAGTACGCCGGCATTGGTAAGGCGGTTCATCAGTGATGACTTACCGGCATTGGTATAGCCAGCGATTGCTACCGATGGAATGTTGAAACGAGTGCGCTCTTGTCGCTTGGTATCGCGAGCGACCTTCATCTCTTTGATCTCTTTGCGAATCTTCGCCATCTTGTCATTGATGCGACGACGATCAGTCTCAATCTTCGTCTCACCTGGACCACGTCCGCCGATACCACCAGCCTGACGCGAGAGTGAATCACCCCAACCACGAAGACGTGGGAGCAAGTAGGTCATCTGTGCGAGTTCGACTTGGGCCTTACCTTCACGCGACTTCGCATGTTGAGCGAAAATATCCAGGATGAGTGCGGTGCGGTCGATGACCTTCACCTTCACCTTTGACTCCAGTGATCGCAACTGAGCAGGCGATAACTCGCCATCACAAACAACAGTGTCCGCACCTGATGAAACAACTGCTTGGCGAAGTTCAACAACTTTTCCGGATCCGATAAAGGTCGATGGATCTGGTCGATCGCGGCGTTGAATGAGTCCATCCATCACCTGCGATCCTGCAGTCTCTGCAAGTGCGCGAAGTTCTTTCAATGAGTTCTCGGCATCGAGCAAAGTGCCTTCAGTCCAGACGCCTACTAAGACAACTTTCTCAAGACGTAATTGGCGGTATTCAGCATCAGAGACATCTTCTAATTCAGTAGAGAGGCCATGGACGCGGCGTAGCGCTTGGCGATCTTGCAGATCTTGTTGCTGGCTCTCGGCATATTCAGCCGATGATTCACTCTCATCAAATTCAGCAGCGACCTGGGCCGACTCCCGAAGGAGTTGGTCGATATCAATATCGAGTGGTTCTTGATCGCGTGTCATTGCCTTAAAGGTACTTGGTTATGTCGTGATCGGCGATCAGAAGAGCAGGGCCGGTGAGCGTAGCGTTGCTGTGAGGATCAATATCGACAGTAAGGCGGCCACCCGGTGGGTTGATGACCCAGTGGGAAGGCAGTGACTTCTTCGTCTTCAAGGTGGCAGCGAGCGCAACAGCGCAGATACCTGTGCCGCAGCTACGGGTCTCCCCTGATCCGCGTTCATGCACACGCATCGCCAGTTCGCCATTCTCTAAGAACTTTACGAATTCAACGTTGACGCCATCTGGGTATTCATCAGCGGGTTCAACGATCGGTGGGCTCTTCAAATCTCCGGCATCTGCAAGGTCATCGACGAAGACGACTGCGTGCGGATTACCAACGTTGATGTTGTAACCGGTCCAACTCTTATCGCCAACCGTCACAGTGATCTCGCCATAGACCTCGTGGATGCCGCCCATATTGACTGCGATATCGTCAACGGCTGGGACAGCGAGGTACTTCATGCCGGCACGAGTATTGATGGCAAAGATGCCTTCACCTTGATGACCGCGTTCGACTAAATAACGAGCCATTACCCTGATGCCATTTCCGCACATCTCTGCCAGTGAACCATCGCTATTGCGGTAATCCATAAACCACTTACCATCGCGCTTGATGATGCGAATCGTGCCATCTGCGCCAATGCCAGTTGTGCGGTCGCAGATCCGAGCTACTTGTTCTGGCGTGAGTTCGTGCGCATCCTCTGGATCAAAGAGCACGACAAAGTCATTCTCGGTTCCGTGCCCATATGTTGCGATCATCTTTTAATAATAGTTGCTAACGCCACTTCAAGGCGCGCCTTTGTGGTGGAATGAGCTGAGAGCCAGGTGATACGGGCATCCCTGGAGAACCAGGTCTCTTGGCGCCTTGCATACTGGCGAGTGGCCCGCTTCGTCTCTTCCTTCGCCTCATCCTCGGTGGTGAGGCCATGCTTCATCGCAATGATCTGTGAATATCCGATCGCCTTCTGGGCGGTACTTCCCTCTAAGAGTCCCTGATCAATAAGCGTCTCAACTTCATCAACGAGCCCTTGATCCCACATCCGATCGACTCGGGTATTAATCCGCTCGCCTAGATGTTCGCGCTCCATCGCAAGGCCGATCTGGATTGCATCGGGATAGCGAGTGGAATCTTGGCGCGGCAGCGATGATGTGTAGGGCTGGCCAGTAAGTTCGATAACTTCAAGTGCGCGAATCACGCGGCGAATATTGGCGACTGGGATTGCAAGCGCCGCTGCCGGATCGAGGGTCGCAAGTTTTGCATGCATCGCCTCTGCCCCTGCGACTTCAGCTTCATCAGTAATGCGTTGGCGAATAATTGGATCAGTATCTGGGAAGTTGAGATCATCTAAGAGCGCTTTGATGTAGAGGCCAGTGCCACCTACAACGATCACTGGGATACTTTTTGAAAGAAGTTCATCGACCTTTGCCCGGGCCTGCGTCTGATACCAGGCGACAGTTACATCCTGCTTTACAGGAACTACATCGAGGAGATGATGTGGGATTCCGGCTCGCTCATCAAGCGGCAATTTGGCGGTGCCGATATCCATGCCCTGATAGAGCTGCATCGAATCAGCGTTGATGATCTCGCCCTGTAATTCTTGGGCTAGGGCGATTGCGAGATCGCTCTTTCCGGTCGCAGTTGCACCACTGATAACGATTAGTGGACTAGAACTGCTCATCACCCAATCGTAGTTGATTCATGATCCGAGCCATCATCTGACGGCCAAAACCCTTCCGGGCAAGGAGCGATGAGATACGGCGGTAGATGACATCCTGATCAAGGTGAGCACAAGAGCGGTACTTCTTCTCGGCGAGTGCGAAGGCCATCGCATACTCATCTTCATCGTCGACCTCATTGAGGACTTCATCGATGATGTCTTGCGCGACGCCCTTCTGGCGAAGTTCAGAGCCGATGACGCGCTTACTTAGCTTCTTCTGACGCTGGCGCGACTCTGACCAGATCTTTGCGAATTCGAGATCGTTGAGTAGGCCCTGGAGTTCGAGTGCGTCGAGGACGCCGGCTGCATTCTCCTCATCTACACCACGAGTGAGTAGATGCTTATGTAACTCAGACCGACTCCGAGCGCGAGGAGCGAGCGCATGAAGCGCCATATCCATCGCGTCGGAGTAGGTATGAGGTGAATCGTCCTTAACGGATTTCAACTTTTAGAACTCGACCTCAGCTGTTGCCTCATCGACAGCAGCGACGAGCGCTGGGTCAATGGCGACAGGGACATAGTGGTCGCGGATCTGCTGCTCGATATCGTTGGCGAGATCAGGGTTATCAAGGAGGAATGAACGAGCATTCTCTTTACCTTGACCGAGCTGATCAGGACCGTAGGTATACCAAGCGCCAGACTTCTTCACGACGCCGACTTCAACGCCGAGATCGATGAGTGATCCTTCGCGTGAGATACCAGTGCCGTAGATAATGTCGAACTCTGCCTGCTTGAAAGGTGGCGCCATCTTGTTCTTGACGACCTTCACGCGAGTACGGTTTCCGACCGCATCTTGGCCATCCTTAAGAGTTTCGATACGACGAACATCAAGACGGATAGAGGCATAGAACTTCAGTGCCTTACCGCCGGTAGTTGTCTCTGGTGTTCCGAAGAAGACACCGATCTTGTCGCGGAGCTGGTTGATGAAGATCGCAGTGGTATTTGATTGGTGAAGTGCGCCAGTGATCTTACGGAGCGCTTGCGACATCAAACGAGCTTGGAGACCCATATGTGAGTCACCCATCTCGCCTTCGATTTCAGCACGTGGAACGAGCGCTGCAACTGAGTCAACGACGACGATATCGAGTGCGCCGGAGCGAACCAACATATCCATGATCTCAAGTGCTTGCTCACCAGTATCTGGCTGTGAAACAAGAAGCGCATCAATATCTACACCGAGCTTGCGGGCATACTCTGGATCGAGTGCATGTTCTGCATCGATGAAGGCAGCGATGCCGCCATTCTTCTGTGCATTCGCAATTGCATGAAGTGCAACTGTTGTCTTACCTGAAGATTCAGGTCCATAAATTTCAACGATACGGCCGCGAGGTAGGCCACCAATTCCTAGTGCAATATCGAGTGCGATAGAGCCAGTTGGAATAACTTGCATTGGGACAGCTGTGCGCTCTCCCATCTTCATGATGGACCCCTTACCGAACTGACGCTCAATTTGGGCGAGGGCTGTATCAAGGGCTTTACCGCGTTCGGATAATTGCTTATCCGTCTTGCTTTCAGATTTATCTGAAGCCATTTTTATACCTTTCTTACTACTCAAACCTTCACCAGTAAGGGCTTTCAACTCTCGCCGGTGTGGCGTCTGTACGGTCCCGAAGGTACGGAAGACCACTGACGGCAACGCACTGGGCGACGCGGAGATGTGGAACCGCTCGGGCTGGGCATAAGTAGTCTACCGAACATCTGTTCGAATAGCAGGTTGAGTCGGGTCAAGACACGCTGGGGCGGACCGAAGTAGAGGCAGTAAGCCAAAAGGGGCCCACCGAATACTCGGCAGGCCCCCTCGATAAGGCTAAATCGTCAGATTAGCTGCCTACCTTGGTCTTCGCCTTGGTATGGAAAGCCTTCACCTGAGCGACCGCAGTGTTCGCGAAGCTATTCGTGAAGGTTGCATCGAGATTTACTGTTGCGACCTTGGCTGCAGTCCAAACGCCGTAATCAATACGTCCCTTTTGCTCAGCGCGAAGTACGCCGAGAGCTGCGCCAACTGGCATTCTGACTCCAGGGTTATACATAACCTTTTCGTCAGTAAGTGCGGCTACATAAGTATCAAGTCCGACACCCGCGTAGTAATCGGCAGGCATAGCCTTAGCGATTTGAAGCGGCGTGTGGGAATCAATCCATGCCATGGTGTCATACATTGCATTAACAACCCCCTGAGCTTGTGTTTGGTGTGTGTTAATCCAATCTGTCATTCCATAGACGCTAGTGGCTACGTAGTTATAACCAAGCGCACTCTTCGTCTTATCGCCATAACGCATATCAACAAGGACATAACCAAGCTTTTGCTGGAGGATTGCTGAGATTGTTGGCTCAGTAGTCATTCCGCAATCTACGGTCTTATTTTTGAACGCTGCGATAAATGTTGCACCTGCACCAATTACGACTGAGTGCATATCTTTAGCTGAGATTCCAGCCTTTGAACCAATGGCGCGTGTGATGAAGTTCGTTGAAGAACCAAGTCCAGTAACGCCAACGTTCACGCCGCCCTTCCAATCAGCAGGAGACTTGATTGTGTCGGCCAAATCGGCACGACATAATTCAACTTCACCTGGTGACTTGAGCAGTACAGCAATTGACTCAGCAGACTTTCCAAGAATCTGGAGGTCGATGTTGTGATCGAAGAAGCCACCTGTGAGCTGAACGCCACCGGCGACCATATCGTTTGTTGCATCTCCGCCAGCAGGCTCATCGACAAGCTCTACATTAACGCCGTAACGCTTATACATACCGAGCTGTTGAGCGAGCATGAATGGTAGGTAGATCTGCTTAGAGAGTCCACCGACTTCAATTTTGATAAGAGAGCTATCAGCTGATGCTGATTGCACTCCTGCGGCAGTGGTCAGGGCTAACGCTGATGCGCCGAGAACCGCGACTACTTTTCTAGATATCTTCATATTTCTCCTTTTATTTGCGGTAAGTACCCCGGAACTCTTTAGAGTTCAGCCCCGGAATTCTGATTTGGTCGCCAATTGAGCAGGCGATTTTCTAGTTGGGTAATCAGCCATTCGGCGCTGAGAGCCATGATGGCGATAATGAGCATGGCGGCATAGACGCCATTTGGGTTAAAGGTCGCTTGAGCTGTTGCAATCAGAAGCCCAAGGCCATGGTTTGAACCAAGGAACTCTCCTACGATCGCTCCAATAATTGCGAAGCCAAATGAGACGTGCATCGATGCCATGATCCATGACAGCGCAGAGGGTAGAACTACCTTGCGAGTCACTTGACGCTTTGATGCACCTAGCAAGCGAGCATTTGCTATCAACTTCTTATCCGCTTCGTGTGTTCCAGTGAAGGCGTTGAAGAAGACAGGAAAGAAGACCAAGACAAATGCGAGCGCGATCTTTGAGGTTGAGCCAAGGCCCCAGATAACTGTGAAGATCGAACCGAGTACGACGCGCGGTATCGAATTTGCGATCTTGATATAAGGAGCAAAGACCTCAGCCAGAATGCGATTACGCCCCAACAAGATTCCAAAGATGACGCCAAGTACCACGCCAATGAGAAAGCCGTAAGTGGATTCCATTAAGGTGACGTAGGCGTTGTACCAAAGGGATCCTGCGGCAGTTCCATTATGAATCCAGACAAAGAGTTGGGCCCATACTCCACTTGGCCGACCGAAGAAGAATGGATCCATGATGTTGTGATCGGCAAGAACTTGCCATGAGATCAAAAGCCCAGCAGCAAGTGAGACCTGCAGCGTCTTGATGCGTACTTTCCGAAAGAGTGCCTTGCGCTTGAGTTCTGCTTCTGAAGCGAAGTCGGGATTTCCTGTTGTCTGTTCTATGCTCACGGTTAGCTCCCGTCCCTTACTTCGATGCAATCAATTGGCGTTGGTAGGCAACATCAACCTCTTCACGTAAGACTTCCCAGATCTCCTGGTAGATCTTGATGAACTCTGGCTGGAAGCGAATATCTCTGGCCTTGCGGGGGCGAGGTAGGTCAATCTTGAAATTGGCTTTGATGCTGCCAGGACCGGCGGTGAGAACTAAGACGCGATCTGAGAGCGCAATTGCTTCTTCCAAGTCGTGCGTCACAAACATCACGGTGGAACCGGTCTGCTCCCAGAGCTGCATGAGCTCTTCCGTCATGATTGCTCGGGTCTGGACATCAAGAGCTGAGAAGGGTTCATCCAAGAGGAGTAAACGCGGCTCATTGATGAGGCACTGGGCAAGAGCCACACGCTTTCGCATTCCTCCAGAAAGTTGGTGTGGGAAATGCTTCTCAAAACCCGTCAGACCAACTTTGCCGATCCATGACTTTACAAGTGCATCAACCTCGCTATCAGGAACTCCACGAAAACGTGGCCCTGATGCGACGTTGTTAGCAACGTTCATCCAAGGGAATGTTGCATCGTGCTGGAAGACGAAACCAGTGCTGGTATCAATGTCTTTTACTTCTGTACCGTCGACCTCAACCTTTCCAAGGCTAGGAAATTCAAGGCCTGAAACGAGAGTGAGTGCAGTTGACTTACCACATCCTGTTGGGCCTACCAGTGAGACGAACTCCCCAGGTTGAATTTCAAAAACTAGATCTTTAAGCGCTTGATACCAATCACCCTTTGGAGTGCGAAAACGCTTCGATACGTTTAAAAACTTAACGTGTACGCCATTAGCCATAGCGGGACTGTAGGTCTTTGCTTGAGCAGTAGATAGAGAACTTTCCCTTTATAACGAGAGCGTTACGCTAATTCTCGTTATAGAAAGTTATGCTCATTTTGCTCAGTTCTGTGCTTTACTGACAACGAGAGTAATTAACGGCACACTTACCGCATGACGACTAGTCGCACACGATTTATCAGGCTCGTCTCCAATCGAACCTTCATCGTTGTTGTTGCCGCTCTTCTCGGCTTTCTCATGACCTTCAATGTTGCACACCATGTTCAAAACCAGGAGTACCTTTCACGTGCGCTGACCTTGGCAAAATCTATTTCAGTGATGCCTGATGTGATCTCTCTAGTGCAGATTGATGATCCCGATCATAAACTTGTTGATCTTGCTCACGTGATAACCGAGCGAACTGGCGCCTCCTACATCGTGATCACAGATAAGACCGGCATTCGCCTAAGTCATCCCAACCCTGCTCTTATTGGGAAACGTGTTGACGATGCTGCCGCAGCGCTTGCTGGACAATCGACAACTACTTTCGATCATGGCTCTTTAGGCCTATCTGTAAATGGAAGAACCCCGATCTTTGATAGCTCTAACCACGTCATAGGTATCGTCTCTGCTGGTTTTCTTGCTAATACCTTCGCTGGCGATATCGCTCACCTTAAGAACTCATTTATCTTTCTGGGTTTTGGCATCATCTTTTTAGGATTTGTTCTTGCAGAGATTTTGGCTCGAACACTTCGAAACCGAAGAATTGAGAATGAACTTTCTGAGGTCACGAGTAAGTATCAAGAACGTGAAGCGATGCTGCATGCCATCAAGGAAGGCGTTATCACTCTATCCCCCGACCGAAAGATCGTGCTGATAAATGATGAAGCGATGCGGCTACTTGATCTCGACTCGCAATCTGTCGGCCGGAGAATCGATCAAGTTCTGCCACAAGGTCGCCTCTTAGATTTGATCGAGGGTGAAACCTTGCAAGGCGATGATGAGTTAGTACTGACCGAGAAATTCTCACTTCGAATTAATACCCGTCCAGTACGCCACTTAGGTCGATCTATTGGCCATGTGATCACGCTTCGAGATCGAACCGAACATATCGGCCTTATGCGAGAGCTCGATAGCGTCACCAACCTCACCAATGCCTTGCGCGCACAGCAGCACGAATATGCCAACCGCATTCACACTCTCAATGGCTTACTTGAACTAGGTCGATTTGATGAGGCGAAAGAGTATCTCGGTGAGATCTCCTCTGTGGATGCCGACCTTGCTGAACTTCTCAATGACACAATAGCGAATCAAACAGTGACCGCACTCCTCCTGGCAAAAGTTGCTATAGCCCGCGAGAAGGGCGCAACTTTAACCATCGATCCGCAAACCTCACTCGACGATCTGACCTTAGACCTCAATGCCGAAATTACTGTTCTAGGTAATCTCATCGATAACGCTCTCGACGCTGTTTCAGGTGTTCCTAATGGTCAAGTCAATGTCTCCATCACTGCAAGCCATAGCAACTCAAAAGTTATAACAGTTCGAGACAATGGCACTGGCCTTCCCGAACCTCGCCCGGATATCGTCTTTGAGGATGGATTCTCAACAAAGCTCTCAGCGGGCTCTTCACATCGTGGTCTTGGCTTGGCGATCGTCGCAAGGCTTGTGAAGCAATCTGGCGGCACGATCACCTGCTACAACCACCGTGGTGCGGTCTTCATCGTTGAGATTCCGGTGAAGCCATGATTCGAGTACTCATCATTGAAGATGACTTTCGCGTTGCGGAGATTAATGCGGCATACGTTATGAAGGAACGAGATTTTGAAGTCGTAGGTATCGCTCATACGTCAGCATCTGGTTATCAACTGGTAATTGACCTCAAGCCAGACTTAGTACTTCTCGATCTATACCTTCCAGATGAACACGGCCTAGAGCTCTTTGCGAAGATCCAACAACTTCCGCGCGGGGCTAAACCAGATGTCTTTGTCATCACTGCCGCTAAGGACTCTCAGAGCCTCAAGGATGCGATTCAGCTTGGCGCTGCAAGCTATATCGTCAAACCCTTTAGTGGAAACGAATTGATCGAACGCCTTCGTATCTACAAGGGCGCCATAGCACGTCTGACTCAATCTTCTGAGGTTTCCCAAGCAGAAGTGGATGCAACTGTGGCAATGATGCGCGGTGCAAAGGCGACTGATCTACTTGACGCAGGTTCGAGTAATCCAACCACTTCACTCATACTGAATTGCCTCCAAGAGAATTCTGGGCCAATGAGTGCGAGTGAGGTTTCATCGGTTCTGCGGATTAGCCGTGCAACTGCTCAGCGATACTTATCTCAGATGGCCGACCGCAAACTGGTCGTGCTAGAGCTTCAATATGGCGCAGCAGGAAGGCCGATTAATAAGTATCGGCTTGTTAAATAAGTTAAATATTTACTGAGATTTGCGATAGATCGAAGGCAGGCTTGTGCTCATCAATAATGAGAGCGCTACAAAGACAGCACCCGCTCCAAAGATGCCAGAGATCATGCCAGCGAACGCGGGTAGTAAGAACTGACCAAATCTATTACCAGCAAGACGAATACTTATGGCAAACGATCGCTCATCATCGCGGCTAATACGAGATACCCAAGCCATCGTCATTGGCTGACCCACTCCTAGTGAGAATCCCGCAACGAAAATGATGAGGCCAAGAAGGAGAGGAGTCGCAGAAAATATTGCAATGATGCAGGCGGTTGATGAGACCAGAATGCTGCCTATCAGTAATCGGAAGTACCCAACCCATTCCGTAAGTTTGCCAAGGTTAACTCGTGAGAGCATTGAGGCAGCGGCTCGAAGTCCGAGAATGATTCCTATGGCACCCGATGAGAATCCCTTCTCTTTTCCAAAGACGGGGAGGAAGACGACAAGGACATCGACCGTTGAACTCACTGCCAGGCTCGCATACATCGCGACCTTCATTCCCGGATTGCTCAGCAATCTTGATAATGAAGCACTCTCACGTGAGTTCTTTGCTGTCACACCAAAAGTTGGACCCATGGGCATCTTAAAGACGAGCGGAATTAGGCCAAGTGCTGCGAGAATCGACGCCGCATAAAATGCAGAACTAGTAGACGTGGGAAGTACGCCACGAGATCCAGAGACTACAGCTCCAATAATTGGGCCAATTAGTTGCCCCAACGCAGCACTGAAGGTGTAGTAACCAAAGTAATTTTCGTAATTCTTACGAGGTGCCCGATTCGCGAATAGGGATTGAGCTCCTGCCATGCAAAGTAGTTGTGCAGTTCCTAAGAGCGCAACAAGAAGCACCATCACAGCCTTATTCTCGGTAGAGGCGAGCCCGCAGGTCGATGCAACAATCACTACCGTTCCACAGGCGATAAAACGACCTTCACCAAATTGATTAATCCATCGACCAAGTGGAATTGCAACGATGAGTGGGAAGAGCGCATAGAGGGCACCGAATGAGCCGACTATTAAACTATTAGCGTGCAGTCCGAGGAGCTTGTAGCTGATCATGGGTCTCGCCATGTAAGTGCTTGCTTGAATTGCGACAGAGTTTAGAAGGGTTGCAACGATCCAACTTTCCGCGCGCTTCAATGATCACCGTTCTTCCCACTTCATTAGTTACTTGGGAGTCTAGGACTATTGAGGCCTTAATTACCGCAGGGATGCAGGCAGATCGGGGTTATGCGCCACGACCCCACGCCAGATCTCTCCTGGCTCTTGTCCGGCGGCCAGAGCTTCGTTGACCGTGAGGCCACCAAGTTCGGCGTGGACGGTATCTCTGGAGTAGGTATCAGCATCGGCGAAGGCCTCATTGATGCGAGAGCGAAGTTCTGTGATCCGCATGAGCTGTGCTTAAAGCAGAGTCGCTAAGCGATCGGCTTGGGCGCGCGATTGTTCGACTGTGAGCGGTGAGGTGATCTGGGCGATCAACCAACGTAGCGCAAGGCCGACCGAGTTCTCATCGAGACCGAAGATCTCGGCACTGGCACGGTGGATATCGATCCAGAGTGGATGGTCGGTAATCGTTGTGAGTGCGACGACATCTGATTTATCTGTCTCATTCATCTTCGCGAGCGCAGCGTCATCAGAGATGGCGCGAGAGATCGCATAGAGCGCATCGGCTTTACTGGTCGCCGCTCTCCCGATTTCGATCAGGCGCTCAACCTCAGAGGCAACAAGCG
>JBAXMU010000018.1:0-22656 GCA_037134155.1 Actinomycetes bacterium | reverse complement strand
ATGGCAACGATTGGTCTCTTCTACCTCTCACGCTTTACGCCAACTTCTTCTTACCTCACAGCAATCCTGCCTGCGCTCATCATCATGAGCACCGGTCTTGCACTCGTCTTTATTCCGAGTGCTACGACTGGTCTGCATGGCATCGGTGGGCGTGACTCAGGAGTGGCATCAGCGATGATCAATACCAGTCAGCAGATTGGTGGATCACTCGGAGCTGCACTTCTAAACACCGTTGCAGTCACCGCATCCTCGACTTTTGCGGCTACTCATACCTCACTTGGAAAAGCGCTCCCAGCTTTTGCAGCGGTTCACGGTTTCTCCATCGCATTCCGCTTTGGAGCGATCTTCCTCGCTCTCGCTGCAGTCATTATTGCTCTCACGATCAATGTTGGTAAGCATGCAGCAGATAGTGCAGAAGGAGTTGTCCTTCACTAAAAGTCTCGAGGATTACTTTCTTCGATAGATAAAGATCCCAAAGAGCAGACCGAAGACAATCAAGACGGTCGAGGTTGCTACCAGGGCGAAGTTCTTTGAAGTACCGTGATGCGGTTCCTGCGTTGTATATAACGTAGGAACCGCATCATTTTTGTAACTGAAAGTGAATTCACCATCCAGAACATGACCATCTGCTGCGGCCACTCGGTAGTTAACCAGAACAGGTCCATCAACGGTGTTGGGTTGGACTGCTACGTGGAGTACTGCCCCATCTACTGAAGTCTCCCCTTCAAGTGATTGCGCACTAGCGTTGGTGACGCTTACCTTATTGATCTGGGCGCCTGCTAGAACCTGGAGCGGCTCACCAAAGGTGAGAGTGATGCGATCTGGCCAGCTTTGGATTGTTGTGTCATGAACGGGATCACTCGAAATGAGCGTGGTATGAGCAGAGGCCGACAATGGCAGCGCGACGAGGATCAAGGCAACAGATGCGAGGAAGAACTTCTTCATAGATCTATCCTAATCGAGGAAGAAATCAAGCAAGAACTCGGTTGTTCCAGGCTTAACCGAATACTTCTCCAAGTCAGTAATACCTTCTGAAGCCAAGAGTTCATCATCAACGAAGAAGTTTCCGGAGGTCGTCTTTCCATCGCGATTGAGGATGATGTAGGCCGAATCCGAAAGGATTTCTGGTGTTCGACAGAAGTCGGTATCTACTCCAGGAATCATGGCGAGTGCCGCGGTGTCGACCGCCGTACGTGGCCAGAGTGCATTCACTCCGATGCCATCGCGCTTAAACTCTTCAGCAAGTCCTAGAACGCACATGCTCATTCCATATTTCGACATTGTGTAGGCAAGGTGTGGCTTGAACCATTTCGCCTTCATGGAGAGTGGAGGCGAGAGTGTGAGGATATGTGGATTGCGACCCTCTGCCGCAGATTTCTTGAGGTGAGGAAGAGCGGCTTGAGAGGTGAGGAATGTTCCACGCACGTTGACATCGAACATCAAGTCAAAGCGCTTGGCTGGCGTTGCTAGCGTCGGAGTCAGATTGATTGCACTGGCGTTATTGATGAGGATGTCGATCCCACCGAAGGTTTCGACCGTCTTTGCAATCGCGGCTTCAATCTGGGTTTCATCGCGGATATCGCATTGAAGTGCGAGCCCTTCTCCCCCAGCGGCATTGATCTCCTCCACCGCTGAATAGATGGTGCCAGGAAGTGTCGGATGGGGTTCAGTTGTCTTTGCTGCGATCGCCACCTTTGCGCCATCTTGTGCTGCTCGTAGCGCAATCGCCAAACCAATGCCACGAGATCCGCCAGTGATAAATATCCGCTTGCCTGCTAGTGACACGTTAATCCTTCTTTCTTGAGGTCATGAACTTCATAAAGGCACCTTGGGTCTCATCGGATTGGAGTGCGATCCGGAACATCTCACCTTCGGCGAGCATCACATTCTCGACTGCGATGTGCGAACCACTCTTCAATAAGGCTTTCGTATTGAGTACTGCGCTTGGCGGTTGATCGGCGATCAGAGCAGCGACTTCAAGCGCTTTAGCGGTAGGGCTCTCCTCGATGCTGTTGATCAGCCCCATCTCGAGCGCTTCAGCAGATCCAAAGCTTCGGCCAGTCATGAAAATCTCTGATGCTTTGGCATGGCCCACAAGGCGCGGGAAGAGCAGACTCGAGCCTGCCTCAGGGACTAATCCAAGTGTGACGAAGGGCATGGCAAAGAGCGCATCAGCTGCCGCATAGACGAGATCGCAGTGAAGGAGCATCGTCGTCCCAATGCCGACGGCATTACCTTGGACAGCAGCAATCAGCGGCTTAGGAAATTCATGAATCGCTTTGAGAAAGTGGAAGACCGGCGATGACATCGTGATCTCTTCATTCATGAAATCCATGATGTCGTTACCTGCCGTGAATGCCTTTCCATTTCCAGAGATCACAACGGTTCGGATTGCGAAATCCCCTGCTGCAGCGTTCAGGTTATTTGCCAAGGTCATATACATCGCCTGGGTAATTGCATTCTTCTTCTCTGGGCGATTGAGAGTGAGATGAAGGGTTTGGTCGATCTGTTCGATCAGGATCTCAGACATGGCCAAATCCTACTCACGAGTAACCAATAAAAGAAGCCCCCAGATTTCTCTGAGGGCTTGCTTTCTTACTCCGGCTTATTCTTGAATTACTGCATCAATCTGGATTTAGCGCTCTAGCTCTCCGCGGATGAATGCTTCAGTCTTCTCATGTGCCTGCTCATCTGTGTACTGAGTAGGAGGAGTCTTCATGAAGTAACTTGAAGGCGAGAGCAATGGCCCCCCGATCTTGCGATCCAATGCGATCTTTGCGCAACGGAGTGCATCGATGATGACGCCAGCTGAGTTAGGTGAATCCCATACTTCGAGCTTGTATTCGAGATTGAGTGGAACGTCACCGAAGGCGCGGCCTTCTAGGCGAACGTAGGCCCACTTGCGATCATCGAGCCATGGGATGTAATCCGATGGTCCAATGTGAACATTCTTCGCGCCCATATCGTGATCGAGCTGTGAAGTCACAGAATTTGTCTTTGAGATCTTCTTAGACTCAAGACGATCGCGCTCGAGCATATTCTTGAAATCCATATTTCCACCAACGTTGAGTTGGTAGGTACGGTCTAGGTGAACGCCCCGATCCTGGAAGAGTTTTGCCATGATGCGGTGGGTGATGGTTGCGCCAACCTGTGACTTAATGTCGTCACCGACGATTGGAATACCAGCCTTAGTGAACTTCTCTGCCCACACTGGGTCTGATGCGATAAATACTGGAAGTGCGTTAACAAAAGCTACCCCGGCATCGATGGCGCATTGTGCATAGTACTTCGCTGCTTCTTCTGAACCTACAGGGAGGTAACAGATGAGGACATCAACCTTCTCCTCTTTCAGACGAGCGACCATATCAACGGGTGCTGCTGGTGATTCGGTGATGGTCTCCTTATAGTACTTACCAAGGCCATCGAGGGTGTGACCACGCTCTACGACGACGCCGGTCTTCGCTACATCAGAGAACTTAATAGTGTTGTTCTCGCTAGCCCAGATTGCGTCTGCAAGATCGAGCCCGACCTTCTTTGCGTCGACATCAAATGCAGCAACAAACTTCACGTCGCGAACATGGTAGCCACCAAGCACTGCGTGCATAAGGCCTGGAATCTCGGTATCTGCTGCTGCGTCCTTGTAATAGGTAACGCCTTGAACGAGCGAGTTGGCGCAGTTTCCTACTCCAATTATCGCTACGCGAATATCTTTACTGGTCACGAGGATTTCCTTTCGGTATTGATCATTTCTTGTAGCCAAGCGATCTCTCGCTCCGCCGATTCCAATGAATGGCGGCGCCACTCAACTAAGTACTTATCGAATCCGGCTGGGGACTTTTCGAGTTCGTCGCGAAGGATTGCTGCCTTCTCTACTAACCGGCGAAGTCGCCCTTCCAAGATCTGTAGACGATTCCCTTGCGGGGTTGGTCCGAAGAATGCAAAGCGCACTTCAAAGCTCTCGTCATCCCAAGCCTCTGGGCCTGAGGTGGCGGTGAGCTCTTCGAAGCGCTTGCGCCCGGCTGTACTGATTGCGTAGACGATCCTCGATCGACGAGAGAGACCGCCCTGGTCCGAGAGAGTCTCTTCGATCAACTGACCTTCCAACATCCGATGGAGTTGGGGGTAGAGAACAGAGAAGCTCAGGGCCCGGAATGGTCCGTAGATCGCAATCATCCGCTTGCGCAGCTCGTAGCCATGCAGCGGCCCCTGTGAGAGCAGCCCAAGGAGGGCAAACTCGAGGGATTCACCACGTGAGCGCACGAAGACCACTTTCCAAGCATCAGTTCAGGTTGGTTAACGGGTTAGATCTATCGATTCGATACATCTAACCGATAGTTAACTCGATATATCGAATCGATGCAACTCCGACACTCCGATGGGCGGAGGACTTCACCCTGTAACCTCGGGCCATGGCGATTGTGATCCCCTCCAGGCTCTGGGAGTACTCGATTGCCGCCTTCTTGATCATTCTGGCCCCTGGCCCAAGCGTCCTCTTCACCATCGCTCGTGCTATCGCGTGGGGGCGCACGACGGCGCTCCTGACCGTCCTTGGAAATGTCTTAGGCATGTACACGATGTCGGTCTTCGTCTGCTTTGGGCTAGGTCCGATCCTCTCTCGCTCACACCTCATCTTCAATCTGGTCCAATGGGGCGGTGGGCTCTATCTGATCTACCTTGGGTACTCCGCCATTAAAGATAGCCCCACGGATGCTCAAGGAATGCGTGAGATCGTCGATGAGAAGCCGAGCTCGCTCCGGACGATCCGTCAGGGCTTTGCCGTGGGATCGCTCAACCCGAAGGGGATGGTCTTCTTTGCCGCAATCGTCCCTCAATTCGTCGATCGCGCCAAGGGGTCGATCACGATGCAGATGCTGATCATGGCAACGATCTTTGCCGCCATCGCCCTTATCTCAGATGGCAGCTGGGGCTTATTAGCGGGGACGATCCGAGAGTGGTTTGCGCGAGATATCAAACGGTTGATTCGTATGCGTATCTCTGGTGGCGCAGTGATGATCCTTCTAGGACTACTCACCATCGGCCAATCAATCCTCCACCGCTAATCCATAGTGGCCGCAATCAAAGGTGGTCAGGACCGTGGCGCTCCCGCGCAATGTCAGTGGCTCCTAGTTAAATAGTGGCAAGAAAAGAGAAAAACACTAAAAATCTGGAGCGTCGAAACTATGGGTGAGAGAAGAGTTAATTTAAGTCCGAGCGATCTAACCTTTTCATGGGATGGTTGCCATCGCGAACTTTGGTTGCAATATAACCATCAGGTAAAGGCGCCGATGTTCATGCCGACGGTCGCCGAGCTTGCTGATTCACAAGAGAGCTACTTCATGAATAAGAAGGAGCCGCTTGCGACATCGGCGATGCATCCAGATATTCCCTTGGGCAAAGTGGTTGATCACGGCGGTTGGGTGCTCTCCAAGCCAATTCAAATTAATGGCGTAGATAGCCACCTCTCTATTCGTGGCAAGTACGACCTTCTTGTTGAATTCCCAGATGGCACCTTCGGCATCATCGATTGCAAGATGCAGGCTCGTACATCAGATAAGAGCGGCTTCTACTCCCCACAACTTGAGGCCTACGCCTATGCGCTTGAGAATCCAGCAAAGGGTGAAGCTAAGAAGATCTCGATGATCGGAATTTACTCGTGGTCCGTTCCGCAGGCATGGGGAAATGTAAACGCAGGCTTTGGCTACCGCGTCAATGCCAATTGGTATCCAGCCGAGCGAAATCCAGAAGCTCTTCAAGCCCGATTGGAAGAGTTCATCACGATGATCAATGGTGACTGCCCGCCATCAAAAGATGGCTGCGAGCATTGTAAATATCTCGATGATCGAGAAGAGATCCTCAAAAACTTCTAACGAGGAGTTAGGCGTCCTTCTCGTTGTCCTGAAGGTAATTGCGCTTCTTCATAATCTCGGCCTTCGCCTCAGAGGCGTACATCTCGACATACTCCTGGCCAGAGAGTCTCTGAATCGCTTTCATGATCTCATCGGTTGCTTCGCGCAGAACTTGAAGATCGCGTGAATCTCCGCTGAAGTACATGGGTTCACCAAAGATCATCTCCACACGACGGACCTTAGGAACGATCTGGCCAGTAGGTTGAATCTCTGCGGTATTGAACATCGCTACCGGGACAACTGGGCAGCCGGATTCGATCGCCATGCGGGCGATGCCGGTGCGACCCTTATAAAGACGGCCATCAGGAGAACGAGTTCCTTCTGGATAAATTCCGATGCAATCCCCCGCTTTGAGAAGCTCGAGGCCGGTGAGGATTGCTGCCTCACTGCGCCTTCCGCCTGCACGATCCACTGGAACCTGTCCCAATGCGATGAAGGTGAGTTTCTTGATCAAGCCCTTCAACCCGGGCGATGTGAAGTACTCACTCTTCGCCAAGAAGGTGACCTTGCGCGGAACGACAAGCGGCATAAAGATCGAGTCACTGAATGAGAGGTGGTTGGAGGCGATAATCACTCCACCGTTATTAGGCACAAGGCGAAGTCCGGTGACCTTAGGCCTGAAGAAGAGCATCAGGAGTGGAGTCAGGAAGGACTTGAGGAAGGTATATGCCACGGGAGTAATTTAGGGGTTCAGAGCCGAGTTGTGACACCATCTGAGCGTGGCCGATCGAGAAAATTCCGGATCTTTTACCCTTCCTGGGGGAAAAGTGGGTGTTCTCATGATTCATGGCTTCACAGGATCGCCCGCAACAGTCGAACCATGGGCGCGAGGTATTGCTCGCGAAGGATTCACTGTCAGCGTTCCACAACTTGCTGGACACGGAACGCGTTGGGAAGATCTCAATCAGACGCAGTGGTCAGATTGGTATCAGAGCGTCGAGAGCGCCTATCTTCAACTTCGCCAAGAGTGTGAGCGAGTATTCATCGCCGGCTTCAGCGTTGGCGGCGCACTTGCGCTTCGACTGGTTCAAAATCGTGGAAGTGAGATTGAAGGACTCATCTTGCTAAACGCCTCAATCTTTGATGAACGCAAGAGTTATGTACTTCTTCCAGTTCTCAAACACATTATCCCGTCGCTTAAGAGTGGAGCGATGGATGTCAAGAAGCCTGGGGTCACGCGACATAGTTATACCCGCTTACCATTGAAGGCTTTAGATTCACTTCGGGGCCTTTGGGATAGCGTCGAGACCGATCTCTTCTTGGTAGATCTACCGCTGATGGTCGCTTACTCTGTTGATGATCATGTTGTTGATCCTCGAAACTCCGAGACGATCATCGACAATGTCTACTCCTCCGATATTCGTGAGGTCATCTTTGAGAACTCATTCCACAACGTGTCCCTTGATTACGATGCCGATGTCCTAATTGAGGAGAGCGTTATCTTTATCCAAGATGTCCTCTCTGGTGAATTATCTCGAGGCGCTGTAAACGATGAACGCGAACTTATCGATGCCGAGTTTGAAGCGATTGTCTCTGGCTTATCACTCGATGAATCCTCGCCGACGACTTTCTTGGATGAGTTGGATCGCCCTCAGCCCGATGATTTTCACACTCCAAATCCACCATTGCCAAAACTCTCCGAATCAAATCGAATGGCGCTCTGGCTCCTTACTGGTGGGTCACTAGCGATTCTGCTCTACATCCTTACTGGCTTCGATCTCTTTGGGACCGGAGCATGGCCTGGCGTATTCGCAATATGTGGTGGCTTAGGCAGAATAATGTGGAACACTGCGCGCCGACTTGATGAGGGCGAGAATGGCGACGATGGAGCGGTTCTTTAGAGGCGAGCAAGTGATGCAGCGCCAACGAGGCCAGCATCATTTCCAAGGGTTGCTGCAACGATTCTAGGAGTTGGATGCTTGCGACTAAATGGCATGTAGCGATCTAGCGCCGCCCGAGTCGGGGCGAGCAAGATCTCGCCGGCATCAATAACGCCGCCACCGATCACAACACAGGCTGGGTCGAAGAGCACGCTGAGTGAGGCAATACCAGCCCCGAGCCACTGTGCAGTTGTATTGAAGCCAGCAAGGGCGATCGGATCACCATCGCGCGCCGCTTCAGTAATGTGATGACCACTGAGTCCGGCGACGGTGCCATCACCACGAGCTAAGAGGTTATGAGCGGCATCAGGTGAAGCGTTAATGGCCTCACGAACGTGGCGCATGAGCGCATTTCCTGATGCGTACTGTTCAAAGCATCCTCGTGCACCACATCCACAGAGATGGCCCTCTGGTACAACACGTAGATGTCCAAACTCTGCAGCGATTCCGTAAGCGCCGCGATGTAACTTTCCTTCAATGACTGCTCCGCCACCGATTCCGGTTCCGACTGTAATCATCATCATCTGATCTTCACCGACGCCAGCGCCATAAACCGCTTCACCCCAGGCCGCAGCATTTGCATCGTTCTCAATCACGATCGGTAAACCTAAGAGATTTCCGATCTCCTCTTTGAGATTGACGCCATTCCAACCAGAGATATTTGGAGTAGCGAGCATCGTCTCGCGATCAGAACTCACAAATCCTGCTGCCGATACCCCAACAGCAATCGCATCGTGATCTTGCAAGAGAACTTTTGCAACATCGGCGATCGTCTTCGTCAGAGCTGTGCCACCCTCTTTGGGAGTCCCCTCACGGTGCGTCGCTAAAATCTTTCCATTCTCATCAACCACACCACCGAGAACTTTCGTACCGCCAATGTCGATACCAATGGTGAGAGACATTAATCTTCCAACTTCGCTTTTAACTCCTTGAGAGCTAGATCGATCGTGTCGCGTTCGGCCTTGGTGCGCATCATCGCTGGCACAGGCATTGAAAGCGCAACTGTGAGTTCGTACTCAACCTTCGTTGTATCGTCACCATTATCTGTAAGCGTGTAACCACCAGTCATCTCCGTGAGCATATCCGCGTCATCGAGTGCGAAGGTGAGAGCGTTAGGCGCCTTACTCCAGTCGTAATCCAAGATCACGCGATCCTTAACCTGTCCGGCCTTGATCATCATCTCAATTTTGGTGGCACGACCCTCGCCATCCTTCTCCAAGACCGAGGCGCTCTTGATTGCGGTTGACCATTCTGGATAACCAGCTGGGTCGAAGAGGAGGGCGGCGACATCTGCCAACGGGGCGTCGATCTGGATGGAGTTCTTAGAGGCTTCAGACATAGCCGTAGGTTACTGCCCCTAGCCTCTAGCCGAAGTAACAACTCCCCCACTACCGTTGTCGCATGAATGAATTTTCAACACCGGCCATCGTCCCAGCCGCGACCGCAGGAAATCTCACCAACCTTGTTGCCGAGCGGGCCTGGTTTGAACCACAACGAGTCATGCTCTCCCGCCCACTTGGGGATGGCTGGCAAGAGGTAACTGCGCGCGAGTTCGAGGAAGAGGTTCGAACCGTCGCAAAAGGTCTCATCGCCTCCGGCATCGCTATTGGCGATCGCGTCGCCATCATGGCAAAGACCCGTTATGAGTGGACGATCTTGGACTTCGCAATCTGGTTCTCGGGCGCAATCTCAGTTCCCATCTACGAGACATCGAGTGCCGAACAGATTCAGTGGATCCTTGAAGACTCAGGTGCAGTAGCGATTGTTGTTGAGACCCCTGCACTAGCTGATACCGCTCGCCCAGTTCTTGGTTCGCGCTGCTCGCGAATGTGGACGATCACCGATGATGCCATCGCTCAACTTGTCCAGGCTGGCCACGGTGTCAGCGATGATGAGATCAATCATCGACGTAATTCTCTCAACCCAGATTCACTCGCAACACTTATCTATACCTCTGGGACAACTGGAAAGCCAAAGGGTGTTCAGCTTACCCACGGCAATTTCCTAGCCGAGTGCGGCAATGTTGTACAGGGCGCTGCCGATCTCTTCCTTAAGCCAAATGGATCAACTCTTCTCTTTCTTCCAGTCGCACATGTCTTTGGACGGATGGTGCAGATCGGTGCAGTAACAGCAGGATTGCATCTCGCCCATTGCAGTGACATCAATCGCCTTCCGCAAGATCTAGCAAGTTTTAGACCAACCTTCGTTCTTGCCGTGCCTCGTATCTTTGAGAAGATTTACAACGGAGCAGAAGCTCGGGCAGAAGCTGCCGGCAAGGGAAATATCTTCCGCAAGGCATCTGGTACGGCTATCGCCTACTCAGAAGGTTTGGATTCAGGTCGTATCGGATTTGCGCTGCGCCTCAAGCACAAGCTCTTCGACAAGTTGGTCTATTCGAAGATCCGTGCCGGTATGGGTGGAGCGGTTGAAGCGGCAATCTCTGGAGGTGCGCCACTTGGTGCCAGACTCGGACACTTCTATCGCGGTGCAGGCGTCAATATCCTTGAAGGCTACGGCTTAACCGAGACAACAGCCGGTGCCACTCTCAACCTTTCTCAAGCGCAGAAGGTTGGTTCGGTCGGCAAGCCACTTCCAAGCACAACGGTTCGTATCGCTGAAGATGGTGAAATCCTCATGAAGGGTCCGATCATCATGCGCGGCTATTGGCAGAACGATGCCGCCAATGCAGAGGTCTTTACCGAAGATGGTTTCTTCCGCTCTGGTGACCTTGGTGCGCTAGATGAAGATGGCTTCCTCACAATCACCGGCCGTAAGAAGGAATTGATCGTGACTGCCGGTGGAAAGAATGTTGCACCAGCAGTTCTCGAAGATCGCGTCCGCGCTCATCCACTTGTCAGTCAATGCCTTGTCGTCGGTGATAACAAGCCATTTATTGCAGCCCTTGTCACTTTAGATGCTGATGCCATCAAGGGTTGGTCGGCAGCGAATAAGAAGTCTGGAACCTCGATCGCTGATCTAGCAAAGGATCCCGCATTGATCGCCGTCATCCAGACCGCTATTGATGATGCAAATAAAGCCGTCAGCCGGGCAGAATCGATCCGCAAGTTCACTATCTTGCCGATGGATTTCACTATCGCCGATGGACAACTCACAGCCAAGCTCTCCGTCAAGCGCCATGTAGTAGCATCTCAATTCGCCCGTGAGATCAATGAGCTCTTTGCATAACTCGGGTAGGTAAGACGAGATGACTTCCCCAGAAGCAAGAGTTCGTTCCCTCGAAAAGGTGATCTCGCACGATCTTCACCAGATCGGACTTCGTGTGGATCAGACGATTGGTCGTCATGCCACCAATCAGATAACTCGATCTGCACTTCGCGATATCAGAAGCGCGATCGATGCTCTCACTTCCAAACTTCACGACCTGAGCAGAAGCGATGACCTACTCACCAAACGAGAGTTGCAAATTCTTCATTCACTCGCCACCGGCAAGACCGCGGCCGCGATTGGCATCGAATATTCAATCTCTGAGCCAACCGTCAAAACTCATCTCGCTGCCATCTATCGAAAGTTACAGGTGACAAATAAGACCAGTGCGCTCTCACAAGCACGAAAGATGGGCTTACTCGCCAAATAGGATCTCCTTAAAGCGCGATCCCCAGATCTTCCAACTCCACGTCGAGATCGCCCATTCGCGACCACGAGCTGCCATCTCTTGACGCAATTCGTCATTACTCAACATCGCAATAGCTTTCTGCGCAATTGCGTCGATATTAGTTCCATCGACAACAAACCCAGTCTCGCCATCCAGAACTGCATCTGGTGCCCCGCCTGACGCTCCGCCCAGCACCGGGATTCCAGCTGAGCTCGCTTCGAGATAGACAATGCCAAGTCCTTCAACTTCCAAACCAAAGAACCTTGCGCGCGATGGCATAGCGAAGATATCGCCAAGTCTTAGGTAACGAGGAAGATCTCCGTAGTGCAATCGACCAACAAAGTGAACGCTCTTTTCAAGATGATACTTCGCTACGAGCGTATCTAACTTCTGCCGATACGGGCCTTCTCCAACAAGCAAGAGCGTTGCATCGGGAATTGATTCGAGAATCTTTGGCATCGCCTCGATTAAGCGATCCTGACCTTTGCGATGCACTAACCTCCCAACGCAGACTATGACTTTCTTCTCAGTGAGATGGAGCTCTTCAAGAAGTGCAGCATCTTTCGAGCCTGGAGTGAAGTGATCAATCGCAATTCCTGGCGCTATACGTACCGCCTTTACTCGCTTTCCAAGAATGGGCTTCATGGCATTGTGGGTGTACTCCCCCAAATATGTCAGCACATCAAGGTTGCGCGTAATCGCTCGCATAATCCAAGAGAACGGCCAGAGTTTCGACCACCAGACTTCATGGCCATGAGTAAGCGCAACCTGTCGCTTTGCGCCTCTGCGACGAAGGTGTCCAGACATCCAACCAAGTGGTGCGGCTGCGCCGTACCAGATAATCTCCGATGAGTGTGCGTTCATTACCTTTGCAACCGCACGATTGACGCGCGGGGTTGGTAGGAGAACCTTGCACTTGTCGCGATAAACGATGACTCCGTGTCGTTCTGATAACTCACGATCGAATTTCTCGGCACCCTCTTGACTGCTTGTGAAGATGACTATCTTTCGGCCATCTAATTCATTCAACAAACCCAGGATGAAGCTCTCGATACCGCCGGCGCGTGGACCGAGATCGTTGGTCACTAAGAGAACTGGGCGCGCATCCACCTGCAAAGGCTATCGTTCTCCTATGCCGATCATCGCAAATCTCGTTGTGGGAGCAAATGGTGGCACGACGATTGATGGTAGATCCGCTCCCCTCAGCAGCGCTCAGGATCGAACTCGTTTTCACCAACTACGCGAACGAGCAGACCTCATCCTGATTGGTGGAGAGAGTTCTCGTACCGAGCCTTATGCAAAGACTCCCGTTCCACTAGTTGTCATCTCTCGGCGATCAGGCCTCAGTGGACCGGCGGCGCTCAATCCCAAAGCCGTACTCTCGAACGCAGACCTCGCTTCCACATTGGCGACCTATCAACCGAGTTTTTCTACGATACTTATCGAGGCCGGAGCGGGCCTTCTAGAAGAAGCAATACGTGCGCGATTGATCGATGAACTCTTCATCACAAAGGTTTCGAAGAGTGGCGAGGGGCCGTACGTCTTGATCGATCCCATTGATCATGGGCTCGAGCTTCGCGAGATCTCCGAAGGCCCGACCGAGCAGTTCTTCCGTTATGCGCGCCTTCCCTGATCGAGTGACGAGGGAAATTAGACTTAGGCAGTGGCAACATTAAATAGAAGTGCAGTGAAGTCGTGGGACGAGATTGTCGGCGAGATCCGGAAGATCACCCTACGCAATGAGATCCAACTCGAGGAGGTTCCAGCTCCTCAGAAACTCGCACCGCATGCCATCGCGTTGACCGCAGATGTTGATATTGATGTAGGTACAGGCAGATTTGTTCTCCTCCACGATCCCGCTGGTCAGGAAGGTTGGTCTGGCGAGTATCGATGTGTCACCTTCGCTCGCGCCGCTATCGAGCCAGAGCTCGCAAACGATCCATCTCTCTGTGATGTGAGCTGGTCGTGGTTGATCGAAGCACTTGCGCAAGAGGGCGCGCGGTACGTACACCCAAGTGGCACCGTAACCCGGGTCGCCAGCTCTTCGTATGGCGAACTCGATGGACGCGATGAAGATTCTGAAGTTGAAGTGCGCGCATCTTGGACACCGGTTGATGGACACTCAATCACCGCGCACGTCAACGCTTGGATCTCACTGCTCGGAAGAATCTCGGGCCTGGAACCACTTCCAGAGGGCATCACTCAACTTCCGCTCCACCGTTAACGTAAGAAAGTAATCTCCTGTGGCCGAACTCCTTCTTACTCCTCGCAATGGCCTCTCCGCGCTGATCGAGAGTGATGAGGCACTTCGCGCCGCAATCGACGAGTTGGCCAGCGGCACTGGCCCGATCGCAGTCGATGCAGAACGCGCCTCTGGCTATCGATATAGCCAACGTGCGTATCTCATACAGATTTATCGCCGTGGTGGCGGTCTTCACCTTATTGATCCGATAGCGGCGAATAACCCTGAAACCTGGGCGTTAATGGATCGCACCTTTAAAGAGTGTGAGTGGATTATTCATGCAAGTACCCAAGATCTTCCATGTCTTCGTGAACTCGGTATCGCTCCAAAGAGCCTATTTGATACTGAGTTAGGAGGCCGTATCGCTGGTTGCGAACGCGTCGGACTGGGTGCACTCTCAGAAGAACTTCTTGGCATTCAGCTTGCGAAGGAACATAGCGCGGTGGATTGGTCGCTTCGTCCGTTGAAAGAGGAGTGGCTTACTTACGCCGCTCTCGATGTTGATGTGCTTATTGATCTACGTGATGCGATGGAGGAACTCCTTCGCTCCCGGGGATATCTGGAGTATGCACAGGAAGACTTTGCCGCGATTCTGCAAGCTCCCCCATCCCCATCGAAGCGAGATCCATGGCGTAAGACTTCGGGCATGCATAAGGTAAGAGATCGCATGACGCTTGCAATCATCCGGGATCTTTATGCTGCTCGAGATGCTTACGCCCGCAAGGTTGATATCGCTCCAGGCAGAATCTTCAACGATGATGCTCTAGTTGAGATCGCGACTAAGCGACCACTCACGATCGATCTCTTCTCAAAGATCATCTCTCGTCGCTCTCGTATTAAAGATCAACCCTTCGCAGAGTGGTTTGATATCTATCGCACGACGCAACAACTTCCGAAAGAGGAGTTACCCGAGCTGCGAACCCCGACGACCGGTTTGCCTCCACAGAAATTGTGGAAAGATCGAAATCCACCTGGCTATGCGCGATTGACGCACGCTCGCGCGGCGGTTATCGAACGCGCCGAAGAACTTGGGATACCTGCTGAAAATCTCATCTCACCCGAAGCAGTCCGTCAGGCGATGTGGCATAACCCAGAATCTGGTGATGGTCGCAGTTATATTGAAGAGAAACTCCGCGCAGCCGGCGCTCGCAGCTGGCAGATTGAGAATGTTGCCGAATTTCTGGTCGCACCTCTTCATGAGACCGAGCCACTTCCTGCCCCAGTCGCCCCTGAGGCAGAACCGGCCTCCGAGCCTGCGGGAGATGGAACCCAGCTCCCAGAGTGAGGTTGATCGCATCTAGCGAATTACGCAACATTCGAGTTGCGTAATTCCACGCCCGAGCCTTAGGCTCATCTCGTGTTAAGCACCTATCTGATCGCCCTTCGAGAAGGCCTAGAAGCCTCGCTCATTGTTTCGATCCTCGTCGCTTACCTTGCCCGAACTGACCGTAAGAGCTACGCCCGCTACATCTGGGCTGGCGTCGGCGCTGCTGTGGCTCTGAGCTTTGGACTTGGCGCACTCCTCTCCTTCACCAGCACAACACTCAGCGTTCGCGGCGAAGAACTCTTCGCGGGTCTCACCTCTGTTGCTGCCGTTGGTTTTGTGACCGCAATGGTCTTCTGGATGAAGCGAACCGCTCGTGGATTAGGAAAAGAACTCCAGAGCAAGGTCGATGATGCACTTCCTCTCGGTTCGATCGCTCTCATCTCAACCGCCTTCTTCGCTGTTGCAAGAGAAGGTCTGGAGACTGCGCTCTTCATCTACTCGAACTTCCGCACCGTGCGTTCAAATACTGCGCCTTCACTTGGTCTGATTCTTGGACTTCTGAGCGCGATCACACTTGGTTTCTTGATCTATCGCAAGACCGTCAAGATCAATCTTGGAAGATTCTTCACAGTCACTGGTTTCGGCCTCATTACCGTTGCAGCTGGCGTTCTCTCTCATGCAGTCGGTGAATTCCAAAGCCGTGGTGACCTTCCAGGAAATACTCTCTTTGCGTGGAACGTCGCACCAACAGGTACCGGAGTCTTTAGCGCTAATACTCTCTGGACAATCCTCGATGGCTCTATCGGCATCGGTTCAAGCTTGACCGTGCTCCAGCTCATTGTCTGGGTCGCTTATCTCTCGATCGTGCTCTCTATCTATGGTCGCCCGGCAAAGGCAGTTATTACTCCTTCGCCCGTGGGTGCGCGCTAGCGTAACTTTCTCGTAGTCGATCGATCGTTACCAAAGTATAAATCTGAGTCGTTGTCACTGAAGAGTGGCCGAGTAACTCTTGGACTACTCGAATATCAGCACCGCCATCGAGTAAGTGGGTTGCAAATGAGTGGCGAAGTGAGTGTGGCGTTACATCCTGTGCAATGCCAGCACGATCTGCTGCTTTTGCCACTATCGACCAAGCGCTCTGGCGCGTGAGTACTCCACCTCGTGCATTGAGAAAGAGAGAATCACTCCTACGTTCTTTCAGAAGTGATGGACGAACTCGCACTAAATATTGATCGAGCGACTCCTGGGCGAACTTACCTACCGGAACGATTCGCTCCTTGCCGCCCTTACCTAAGAGGCGGATCGTGAGAGTCTCTTCCTCTCCCAGCTTGCTGATATCTGAGATCGTCAACGATACGAGTTCAGAGACTCGGCCACCCGTTGCATAAAGAAGTTCAATGAGCGCGACATTTCGCAATGAGAGCAGATCACCTTCATAGACCGCGTGAGAGATCAGAGATTCAATCTCTGCAATGGAGAGCGCCTTGGGAAGGCGCTTTGGAATCTTCGGTGGTGCGAACTCTTTTATAGGATTGAGGAAACCTTCCTCTTTTGAGGCGAATTCAAAGAAGTTTCGAATGGCGACTACGGCACGGGAGATTGAGCTCTCTGCTAACGGAGCCGAACCGCCCTTACCCCGCAAGGTAGCAACGAACTCCGCCATCAGTGGTGTTGAAAGTTCGTCGACCTCGATCGACTGACTCTGAAGGTACTGCGTAAAGCGAGCGAGATCTCGCTTGTAAGCACTCGTTGTGTTTTTGGATAGCCCCTTTTCTACCCGGAGGTGTGAAAGGTATTCACCCACTAACGCTTCAGCGCTTTTCATGGCCCTTCTTTAAGCCATTGGAGATAGCTGCTGCGATCAATCCACTAAAGAGCGGATGTGGACGTGTTGGCCGTGAGAGGAACTCTGGATGAGCTTGGGTTCCCACATAATATGGATGCGCTTCGACGGGTAATTCAACAAATTCAACGAGATGTTGATCTGGAGATAGGCCCGAGAAGAGGAGACCAGTAGCGGCGATCTGATCGCGATACTTATTGTTCACTTCATAGCGGTGGCGGTGTCGCTCTTGAATAAGTTCTGATCCGTAGACCTTTGCGACGATAGAACCTGGAGTTAGCGCTGCTGGGTAGAGCCCGAGGCGCATAGTTCCACCCATATCGCCTTCCCCTGCAACGATCGCTTCCTGTGAGGCCATCGTGGCGATTACCGGGTGCTTCGTATCTGGATCAAATTCGGCAGAACTTGCGCCATCAAGGTGAGCAAGTGAGCGAGCGGCTTCAATCACCATGCATTGCAGGCCGAGGCAGAGTCCGAGCGTTGGAATCTTATTCTCGCGAGCAAATGTGAGAGCGCCGAGTTTTCCTTCGATACCTCGGACTCCAAAGCCACCAGGAACGCAGATTGCATCAACATCTGAGAGATTTGCTGCAGCGCCTGCAGGAGTTTCACAATCATCAGATGGAATCCACTTGATGTGAATCTTCGCTTCATTGGCAAAGCCACCGGCGCGGAGCGCTTCGGTAACAGAGAGATAGGCATCTGGCAGGTCGACATACTTGCCGACGAGGCCGACGGTCACGTGGTGCTTTGGATGGTGGACGCGATTGAGTAGATCGTCCCACTCCCCCCAGACCACATCAGTTGCCTCAAGACCTAGGCGACGAACAACATAGCTGTCGAGTCCTTCAGAGTGGATGACCTTAGGAATATCGTAAATCGATGGGGCGTCGACGGCAGCGACTACAGCTTCGAGATCGACGTCGCACATTGCCGAGATCTTCCGCTTTACCGACTCGGGAATCTCGCGATCAGAGCGAATAACAATCGCATCTGGTGCGATACCAATAGAGCGAAGCGCAGCAACAGAGTGCTGGGTTGGCTTCGTCTTTAACTCTCCAGACGGTCCGATGTATGGAACCAAAGAGACGTGTAAGTAGAAGACATTATCGCGGCCAACATCTTGTCTGATCTGACGCGCAGCTTCTAAGAATGGAAGTGATTCGATGTCGCCAACGGTTCCACCGACTTCAGTGATGACGAGATCGATATCAGGGCCAGCCATCGAACGAATGCGCTCTTTAATCTCATTAGTGATATGTGGAATTACTTGAACGGTATCTCCAAGGTAGCCACCTCTGCGCTCCTTCGCGATGACATTGGAATAGACCTGTCCTGTTGTGACATTCGCCGAACCCTGCAGGCTGCGATCTAAGAAGCGCTCGTAATGACCGATATCGAGATCGGTCTCGGCGCCATCATCGGTGACAAAGACTTCACCGTGTTGGAATGGGTTCATGGTGCCTGGATCTACATTGAGATAAGGATCGAGCTTCTGCATGGTGACTCGAACACCACGGGAGGTGAGTAATCGACCAAGGCTCGAGGCTGTGAGCCCTTTTCCTAGACTTGAGGCTACGCCCCCGGTGACAAAGAGATGCTTGGTTACATGAGGGCTGGTCATGGAGCACAAACTTATCAGGAATTCGACCCTGAATTTCGCACGAGGTCGAGCAACTCCTTTGCGTGTTCCTGAGCGCTCTCCGAATGGGCTTGTCCAGAGAGCATGCGGGCGATTTCGACCTTCCTAGCAGGCTCATCAAGGCGGAGAACATCACTTGCACTCACCGATCCCGACTCATCCTTACGAACAACGAGGTGATGATCTGCCCAGACCGCGACCTGAGCGAGGTGGGTCACAACGATCACCTGTGAACTCTTCGCGAGCGCGGCGAGCCTGCGGCCAACTTCTACCGCTGCGGCGCCACCGACTCCGGCATCGACTTCATCAAAGATATATGTACCGATCGGTGAACTTGCGGCGATCACAACTGAGAGGGCGAGCATGACGCGAGATGTCTCACCACCGCTAGCAACCTTTGAGAGTGGCAATGGGGTCGCACCAACATGGCCAGCAAAGAGAAGTCGGACTTCATCCAAGCCAGTCGAGGTGTACTCGCCGAAATTTTCACCCGGCGCTGTTATTACCTCGCAGATCAATTGAGCATTGGGCATCGATAGTTTCTGAATCTCTTGGGTTGTCGCCTCTGCCAGTGCTTTGGCACCATTGGCCCGCTTTTGCGAGAGCTTCTTAGCTGCACCTTTTACATCTTTAAAGACTGATGCCAACTCGCTCTCGAGTTCTGCAATCCGGGAGTCGCCACCATCTAAATCTTTGAGCGCTTGTGACCCTTCCTCGTAACGAGCAATTAATTCTTGATACGCGGCGGCTCTATCACTTCCTTTGCCCCACTTCTTGATCAGTGAGTTGATTCCAGCCTTTCGCTTCTGCAGTGCATCGAAGCGAGCAGGGTCGGCTTCAAGCCCCGAGAGGTAAGCCAATAAGTCGCTCACCACATCAGAGAGGTCGAAGAGGACCGAGGAGTACTTATCGATATAAGCATCCAAAATGGCATCTTTATCTTTGAGAGTATCCAGCACCTTCTTCGCGCTACGTAGCGAGGTAAGGGTTCCGCGATCTTCATCTTCGATAATGTTGAGAGCAGATGAGATGGTTGCATGGAACTCTTCCACGCTGCCAAGGCGAACAATTTCGCTCTCAATCGAATCTAATTCACCCTCTGTTGGCATCAGCGCTGAGAAGTCATTCATAAATGCCTTCAACTCAGAGATCTCTTGATCGCGCTTCGCACTTTGGGCTTTAAGGCCAGCGATTCTTATCTCAAGGGATCGGTGAGATTCAAAGAGTTGTAGATACTCCGAAAGTTCTTGGCTGGCATCGACATAGAGATCAAGCATCTCTCGTTGTACCGCAGGTTTTGCGAGGCGAAGATTGGTCGATTGACCATGAATCTCGATGAGTTCTTCTGCAATCTCTCCAACTTTCGAGGCAGTAGAGAGTGCCCCACCTATCGATATTCGTGACTTGCCTTCAGGTGAGACGCTACGAGTAAGGAGAAGCGCGCCATCTTCTACATCTCCGCCGGCATCGAGTACCTTCTCGGTAATCACTTGATCAATCTCAAAGTTTGCAGATACCAGTGTTCGATCTGATCCAGTTCGAACGAGATCGGCATCAGATTTTGCTCCAAGGACTAAACCAAGGGCTGTGAGCACCATCGTCTTTCCAGCACCGGTCTCACCCGTAAGGACTGTTAGTCCTGGTGAGAATTCAACATTTGCGCTATCAATAACACCTAGACCGCGGATTGAGATTTCAGTGAGAGTAGAACTCCGCTTTATCTTGCTGGACGCTCTCTCACTCACCGCGCCAACCTTCAATAGGAAGCTTAAACTTTGCAACGAGACGATCGGTGAATCTAGCCTCGGCCATGTGAACTAGTTCGATCGAGTGGGCATCTTTCGAGATCGTGATGCGGTCACCCTTGAGAAGTTGGAATGTACGCATGCCATCACTTGATAACGTCGCGCCATCTGATTCAATATCAATTGCGATCGTTGAGTCCGGTGAGATCACCATCGGCCTTGAGAAGAGCGCATGCGCAGCGAGAGGCAGAAGGATCATTGCATTTACCTCAGGCCAGACGACCGGTCCCCCAGCCGAGAAGGCATAGGCGGTAGAGCCAGTTGGGGTTGCCGCGATCACGCCATCGCATCCCCAACGGGAGAGCGGACGACCATCAATCTGAACAAAGAGTTCGACCATCTGCGCATCGCTTCGCCCAACAGTTACTTCGTTGAGTGCCCAACCTTGATCAATAATTGACCCTCTGCGCTCGATCTCATGATGAAGAACAAGGCGCACTTCTCCGCGATAACTCTTTGAAGAGATCGAATCAACAATTGCACTGACTTCAGGGCGACCTATCTCGGCAAGAAACCCGACGTTACCCATATTGATGCCGAGGATCGGAATATTTCTTCCACGAACGATCTCCGCAGCTCTAAGGATGGTTCCATCCCCACCAAGGACTACTGCGATCTCAACGCCATCGACGCTCTCCATGCGTGAGATATTCGCAAGTGTCTGAGGAGTATTGGAGACGACATCAAAATCTTGAGCGACAAGTGCCTGCGCGAGCTCGGTTGCGAAGTCTGCTGCTTCAACCTTGGTCGGATGAATAACGAGAAGTACTTTTCGTTTGCTCATCTACTGTGGCCCTTCTGCAATGGCGGCATCGAGTGCCTCCTCTGAAACTGCCGTGCTTCCCTCTTTCAGCCATAAGAAATATTCAACATTTCCGCTCGGGCCTGGAAGAGAACTTGCGACAACGCCCTCGCATCCAAGGCCCATCTCTAGAGCCGCATCAGCAACCTCTTTTACTGCAGCTTTTCGTAATAGCGGATCACGAACTACACCACCGGCTCCGAGTTTCTCCCGTCCAACCTCAAATTGAGGCTTCACCATGACGAGAAAATCTGCACCAGCACCTGATACCTCAACCAATGCGGGCAAGACCAAAGCGAGCGAGATGAAACTTAAATCTGCGACGATGAGGTCAACGGGATCCCCAATCTGACTTATCGTGAGGTGGCGAACATTGGTTCGATCAAGAACTGTGACTCGTGGATCCTGTCGGATCTCCCAGGCCATCTGCCCATAACCAACATCGACCGCGACAACTGCGGCGACATCTCGCTTCAAGAGAACATCTGTAAATCCACCGGTTGAGGCGCCTGCATCGAGGGCTCTCCGGCCCGCAACTTTGATCTGCGGAAATGCATCGAGTGCGCCCGCGAGCTTGTGGCCACCGCGAGAGACGTACTCATCGCGTTCACCCACGATCGTTATCGATGTCTCAGCATCTACTTGTGTGGCAGGTTTCGTTGCAGGAATTCCGATCACTAAGACCGAGCGGGACTCAATGAGATCGGCAGCTTGCTCTCTTGAGCGCGCCAAACCCCTTCTCACGAGTTCTGCATCAAGTCTTGTCTTCATATCTCTACTTAGAGTCCATCGATCTGTGTGAGAGCGCGCTCGAGCTGGGCGTGAATGCCATCGTACTCAGCAACATGCTCGCTCAGATCTCGATCCTGAACACTCGAAATGCGATCGCGGATCGCATCGATCGAAGAAGATTGACTGCCTTCGCTCATCCGTTGGAGAGTCTCTTCATCTGCACCGTTAAACTCATTAGCCATAGTCGAACCGTACCCAAAAAGTCTTGATCCATGCGCGCTAGACACCACCGCCATGCTTGATCCGACCAGAACCAACTAGAGCCGAGTGATCGTGATCGCCTCTACCTGCCATCTACTTGCAAGGCCGTGGGGCGCCTGCCAGAAGCGGCGTCGGACCGCTCCCCTCACCTCAACCCACTGATCTGGCTTGATCGCGAGAGCGCTCTTTCGTGCCGAAGCGCTCCATGCCGCAATATCTAAGGCATCGACCTCGCGCTTCTTACCTCGAGCAGCAGCCCGATCTACAATCAATCGAAATTCAACAACGCGATCTCCACTCGGCAACTCCTTACTCTTTGCCGCAGCATTTACACGACCAACCAGAAGTACCTCATTGCTTGCCGTGTAGCGAAGACGCTCTTTCTCTTCGCTTATTGCTGCTGCCTTTAAAGATTTTGTACTGGCTCTTGCCATAGCACTTCCTCTCAATTCCTCTCGATGAGATAGTTCTTACCTACTTCTCAGACGGTAAGCGATGAATCATCTGACAGATTTTTGAGTTGGCCGCATCTGTGGAGAAAAGATATGTGTGCACAAAAAAAGAGCACCTGCTCAACCCATCCAAAGATGAGGAGCAAGTGCTCTTTATAAATGATGTCCGGCGGCGATCTACTCTCCCACAAGGTCCCCCTTGCAGTACCAT
>JBAXMU010000017.1:0-23238 GCA_037134155.1 Actinomycetes bacterium | reverse complement strand
ATCGCACTTGCCGGAGCATTTACCGCGATCTCGAACTTCTCACTCCGTCAGATGGTCGGATCAGGAGCAATGGGATCACCTGCCGGAAAGCGACATCGTCCAGGTTGGGGCGATCGCCTCGAGCGTCGCTGGGACGATCGCAACAACAATTAATTCGCGTAATTAACGCATAAAGAGCGCACGCATGCGCTTCGTTGTAAATGTCAGACCAATTCCAATCATCACGATGAAGTATGCAACGTGCACAACGAGGTTCCACTGAATGATGCCGAGTGAGAGCGATCGAACGATCTGAATGCCGTGATAGAGCGGCAGCGCTTCAATCACATAGCGCAACCAATCCGGATAGATCGAGAGTGGATAGAGCGAACCCGAAAAGAGGAAGAGCGGGAGCATGACGACATTTACCCAATCCATCTGGGCAAAGGACTTTGCATAGGTCGTGTAGAGCATGCCGACAGAGGCAAAGCCAAAGGCGATAATGACTGCGGCCGGGATAGCAAGTAATCCGTACCAACCCTTAATGATGCCAAGTGGCATCACAATCGCGGTGAAGCCAGTTGCGTAGATCAGACCTCTAAAGAGCGCCCAACCAATCTCTCCGAGTGCAACATCCAAGGGCCCAAGTGAGGTGGCGAGCATTGCCTTATAGGTGCCGTCATATTTCAATCTGAAGAAGATATTCCACGTTGAATCATAAATTGCGCCATTCATGGCAGATGTAGCAAGTAGCGCTGGTGCGATGAATTGCGCATAGGTGACCCAATGGCCTGGCGTCACTTCAATCTTGCCGACGAGCTTGCCAACGCCATAACCAAAGGAGAAGAGGTAGAGCACCGGCTCGACGAAACCGCTCAATACAACCATCCAATGGCCCTGTTTAAAGGCGAGACGACGATGTTCCAAGATGGCACGTGCACGTCGAGAGTAAGTACCTTCGGCGAATTTACCCTTGAGTGATTCGGCAATCAGAACTGCATCGCTCGTCTTCATTTGGCGAGTCTCCTCGTGAAGTGGTGATGGGCAACTCTAAAACCAATTACTGCAAGAACCACAAAATAGATGAAGTGGAAGGCAAGTGCACCGTGGCTGATGTGGTGACCGTAGGAGATCCAACGCCCTAACTCGGTCGAATGCCAGAGAGGTGAGGCCCAGCCAATGACCTGTAAGAACTTCGGCATCGATGAGAGTGGGTAGAAAGTTCCAGAGAAGAGAAAGAGTGGCATGATCAAGAATCGCTGCACCATATTTAAGAAGAGATCATCATTCTTAATAGCAGCACAAACACCCATCATTAATACGGCAAAGGAAGTCGCAGCAAGGAGCGTCTCAGGAATCAACCAGATTGCGTGTAACCCGTGAACCGCCCCAAAGGCGTAGAGCGCAGAGAAATAGATAACGCAACCAAAAGCTGTTCGAGCCATTGCGGCAAGAAGTACACCATTGGCAATCTGCTTACCGGTAATCGGAGTTGCGTTCATGGCGAAGAAACCCTTCTGCCATTTGAAACCTTCGAGAACTGGGTGCGTGGCTTCTCCGACCGCGCCTTGAATACACGTCGCAGCAAGGAGTGCCGGCGCTAGGAAGGTGAGGTACTTGACTCCATCGACGCCCACATTTTGATGAGAGTTAACAATTTTGCCAATACCGATGCCGATAGAGAGGAGGTAGAACATAGGCGTGGCGAAGGCTTCGCCGATGATCGAGAATTTCCATTGCCACATACTGCGAATACGCGCCTGCGCAACATAGAGCGAGCCATTACGGATGATCTTTGCAACATCAACGATCTGAAGCGAACCGCGTCGAGTGAGGTCTTTAGTAGCCATTACTCAACCAGCGAGCGTCCGGTAAGGCGGAGGAAGACATCCTCAAGTGAGCTGCGACGAACAAGTGAGGTTGTTGGGTGCATTCCCTTGCCGACGATTTCGTGCAGCAGGGTTTCGCAATCAACGGAGTACATCAAGACGCGATCGGGGAGGACCTCGATGCGATCAGACATCGATCGAAGTTGATCGGCGTATTGAGCATTTCGATCTGAACCAAAGCGAACTTCCAAAACTTCTTTTGTGGAGTAAGTCTTAATTAAGTTGGCAGGGGAGTCCTCGGCCATAATTCGACCTTTATCCATCACCATCAGGCGATCGCAGAGTTGTTCTGCCTCATCCATGTAGTGCGTGGTAATTAAGAGTGTGACGCCCTGTTCCTTCAGGCGGAAGAGGCGGTCCCACAAAATATGGCGAGCCTGCGGATCTAAACCAGTTGTTGGTTCATCGAGCATCAAGATCTCTGGTTCACTCACAAGTGCGCGTGCAATCGTTAAGCGACGCTTCATTCCACCAGAGAGAGCTTCAACTTTTACGCCGCGCTTCTCTTCCAGTTGAGCGAAGGCGAGTAGCTCTTCAATCTTGCCGCGAATAAAAGTCTTAGAGAGACCAAAGTAGCGACCGTAGACATACAGGTTATCTTCAACCGTAAGTGAGTTATCTAAATTATCTTGTTGCGGAACCACTCCAAGGTGGGCGCGAATTTCAGGTCCACGAACTTCAGGATCCTTGCCCAAAATTGTGATCTCACCCGCTGTGCGGGTCAGAGTTGCAGCGATGATCCGCATCGTGGTGGATTTTCCGGCGCCATTTGGCCCTAGGAAGCCGAAGGAGTCTCCTCGGTTGACCTGGAAATCGATGCCATCGACTGCTGTGAAGTCACCATATTCCTTGCGAAGGCCTCGGGCAACGATTAGCGGTTCGCGGGCCCCTAGAGGGGTATCAGATGCGCTCATCCGGCGAACTCTAGCGCTCACCAGCTCTGACCTGACCGAATTGTGAGATTTTCATGGTGGAGGGGAGGGGGAAATGGGTGGCGGAAAGGGAGAGAAAGTGGGCAAGGATGGTTGAAAATGGAGAAAAGTGGAGTAAAGTGGTGCTACGAGCTGAAATCGGGGGATTTCAGGCGTAACTGCAGGTTCGAAACGGGCTAAAAAAGGGGAGGTGGGTCATATGTTTCTAGGCACCCACGAACCAAAACTCGATGAAAAAGGGCGCATCATCTTGCCTGCCCGATTCCGAGAAGAGCTCGCTAAAGGCCTCGTTATTACTAAGGGACAAGAGCGTTGCCTCTATGTCTTTCCAGCTCGTGAGTTCTCCGCGATTACCGACCGCCTTCGTCAAGCACCCGTCACCGAGAAGGCGGCTCGCGATTACATGCGAGTCATGTTCGCAGGAGCCCACGATGAGACTCCAGATAAGCAAGGTCGCGTCACGATCCCTGGCGGATTACGTACCTATGCCGGCCTTGAAAAAGATTGCGTCGTTATCGGTGCAAACACCCGGTTAGAAATTTGGGATGCAACTGCATGGAACACATATCTCGCAGATCGCGAGAAGGGTTTTGCGGATGTATCGACGGAGGTGCTCCCAGGACTCTTCTAATTCTCTCTTTAGGCCACTACCGATCTTCAGCTATCGACGCCTCTTCCCCGGCGCCGATATCCCCCCAAGATCCGTCGGTCGGTGGTGACCTAAGTAAAGAAGGAGAAGAGCAACTGTTCAGTAATAAAAGTAAGAAAAGTTGAGCGAAGAAAGTGAAATGAGAGAAAGGGGAAGCAGATGCAACATGTACCAGTCGCGTTAGATCGATGCATTGCGCTGCTCGCCCCTGCAATCGAACGAGCAATCTCCGAGAAGAAGAGCGCCATCGTGATCGATGCAACTTTGGGACTTGCTGGTCACACCAGTGAATTACTTACACGTTATCCAGAGCTCACAGTCATTGGTTTTGATCGCGATCTTGCTGCGATCGAGATTGCAAAATCACGCACCTCACAATTCGGTTCTCGACTCATCATCGTTCATGCGGTCTATAGCGAGATCGTCGAAGCGCTCGAAACTCTTGATATCTCTGAGGTAGATGGCATTCTCTTTGACCTGGGCGTCTCATCTATGCAATTAGATGAGGCCGATCGCGGCTTCGCTTATTCACAGGATGCACCGCTAGATATGCGCATGGATCAATCAACTGGCATCTCTGCCTTTGAAGTCTTGATGACATACGATCGAAACGCTCTTATTCGTATTCTCCGCAACTTTGGCGATGAGAAGTTTGCTCCACGGATCGTCGATCGCATCATTGAAGCACGCGCAGCTGGAACGCTCAACAGCACCAAGGTCCTCGCCGATATCGTCAAGGAGAGCATCCCTGCACCTGCACGACGCACTGGCGGAAACCCAGCAAAGCGCACCTTCCAGGCACTTCGCATTGAGGTAAATCAAGAACTCGAGATTTTGAAGAAGGCGATTCCGGCGGCGCTCTCAGTACTCACAGTAAATGGCCGACTCGTTGTCATGTCCTATCAATCTCTTGAAGACAAGATTGTGAAATCAGCTATCGCTGAGGTCTGCAAGTCTGGAACTCCACTTGGACTTCCTATCGATCTTCCAAATTCTGCTGCTAAATATCGCTTACTTATCTCAGGTAGCGAATCTGCAAGCGATGATGAAATTCTTGATAACCCTCGTGCTCAGTCGATGCGACTTCGCGCAGTAGAGAGGGTGGCGGCATAATGGCAATTCCTCTTCTCTCGCCAACGATTGCTCGCTCACGCGCAGCCGTTATTAATGGTTCAACTCGAGTTGTACTTCGACTAGTCCCCGATCTTCGTGTTGAGGCAGGGGAGGAGATCAACCTTCGCGCCTTCATGACAGTTCTCGGTGGAATCTTCATGGCAAGTTTGATTGCACTTCTCGTCATCAACACCTCACTTAATCAAGATGCCTTTGTCCTTCAACGCCTCAAGCATCAGATGAATACAGTCAATGATCAGCGCGATGCGATCTTGCGTGTGCAAGCCCAGAAGAGTTCGCCGATCGCACTATCTGCCGCAGCGATCAAACTTGGTATGACGCCAAGCACGACTCCATCCTTTATTGAATTGAGCGGCAGTCAGAAATGAGTGAGACTCAACTAACCACAAAGCGGATCATGCAGCTGGTTAGTCTTGCAGCCGGAATCTTCCTCCTCTTTGGACTTCGCCTGATTGACGTACAAGCGGTGCAAGCCAGTGGATACACAGCTCGAGCAAACTCCGAACTTCTCAACTCATCTACCTTGCTCGCGCCCCGCGGAACTATTACTGATATCAACGGCGTCGAACTCGCTCGAAGCGTTGCCGCAATCAATATCATTGTTGATCAGGTGCAGATCTCAGACCCAGCGAAGGCAGCTGCTTTTGTAGCCCCCTATCTCTCCATGAAGGCCAGCGAGCTCCTTCCCTTGCTCGATGGCAAAAAGCGCTACCAAATCATCGCCAAGCAGGTTGAACCATCTGTGTGGAATACCCTCAAAGATGCTCTCACTACCTATAACGACCAGATAGTGAAGCAACCTGGTGGCCTCGCTAATCGAATCTTGGGCTTCTATTCCGAGCGGTCATATATTCGCGATTATCCAACTGGCATCTTGGCGGCCTCACTCATTGGCAAGATCAATGATGCGGGTGTCGGTGCCGGAGGACTCGAAGAGAGCCTGGACTCAACCCTCACCGGCATCAATGGTCGCTATCTCTTTGCTAATGGCGCAGGAACGGTTATTCCTGGATCGAAAGAGATCATTACGGAGGCAAAGCCAGGAACTGGCGTGCAACTAACGATTGATCGCGATGTGCAGTGGGTGGCACAAGATGCAATTTCGGCAGCAGTGAAGAAGGCGCACGCGATCTCTGGGACAGTTGTTGTGATGGATCCAAAGACTGGCCAGATTCTCGCCCAAGCATCAGCGCCAACATTTGATCCGGCCAAGCCGATTAAAGATGTATCCGTTCTACGAAATCCAGCTGTTACTGATGCATACGAACCGGGATCAGTTGGAAAGATCATCACCTACTCCGCCGCGATGGAGGAAGGCAAGATCACCCCAACATCGGTTCTTACAATTCCATACACTCTCAAGGTCGGTGGCACTGTCTTCCACGATCACCAATCGCATCCAACAAAGATTTTGACGACTACTGGCGCGCTTGCTGAATCGAGCAATACCGGTGCCATTCAGGTCGGAGCGATGATGAGCAATGACACGCTCTTCTCCTATCTTCAGAGATTTGGAATCGGTTCTGTAACGGGATCTCACCTTCCTGGTGAGACACAAGGAATTTTGCATCCTGTCTCAACTTGGTCGGCCACATCTGCGCCAACGATCGCCTTCGGTCAGGGTTACTCCTTAACTGCTCTACAAGCGACAAGCGTCTTTGCAACCATTGCAAATAACGGTGTCCGAGTCACTCCCAATGTGGTCGCTGGCTACTTCGACCCAAGCGGAAACTTCACACCGTCGAAGCCATCGTCAACCACTCGGGTAGTGAGTGAAGCAACTGCAACCCAGATGCGATTGATGATGGAGAGCGTTGTAGGGCCTAATGGAACTGCACCAGAAGCTGCTATTCCTGGTTACCGTGTTGCAGGCAAAACCGGTACTGCGATGCGCGCAAATAGCACTGGACATTACAGTGGTTACACCGCATCCTTTATCGGCTTCGCACCGGCTGATACTCCTCGTTATGTTGTGAGCGTCGTTGTCCAAGCGCCTCAAGGTCAGCACTTTGGTGGAATGGTGGCTGGTCCAGTCTTCAAGAAGGTGATGAGCTTCGTCCTTCAGTCAAAGCACATCGCACCGACTGCGCCATCTACGATTGTTTACCCGCTCAGCCCATCGGGATTGAAGGTTAAAAATGCGACCTATTAATCCACATAAGAAGTCATTCGAGCAGCTTGGACGTTTTCTCTCTCTTGATCTCGATTTCGTTGGTGATTTCACCGGGCTGACGAGCAGTACAAAATTCCTGGAAGTCGGCGATCTCTTCATCGCTCTACCAGGGGAGAAAGTTCATGGAGCTTCATACATTGAGGAAGCGATTGCTGCTGGAGCAGTAGCAGTGCTTACTGATAGTGAAGGCGCTGCAATGATCGGCGAGAAGTTGCCTGTCATTTCCCACTCCAACCCACGTGCGATCGCCGCTGATATCGCCTCTTGGTTCTACGATCGACCATTATCCGCGATGGCAAGCGTTGGAATAACCGGAACAAATGGCAAGACCACAACTGCTTCCATACTCTTTCAGCTCTGGCAGATGCAAAATCGTGAAGTGGGAGCGCTTGGCACACTAGGAACTGCGATCGGTTCAGATTTCTACCCAGGGACCTTTACGACTCCTGAAGGGACGGAACTGCAAGCGATAGCTGCTTCGATGCGAGAGCGTGCTCTGACGCATGTAGTGATGGAAGTGAGTAGCCATGCCTTGGCCCAAAAGCGGATGCTTGGATCACACTTTGACCTTGTAGCCTTCACAAATCTGACGCAAGATCATCTTGATTTCCATGGATCAATGGAGAGCTACTTTGCGGCAAAGAGCCTGCTCTTCACCCAGGAGTATGCGAACCATGGGTTGATAAATATTGATGATGCCTGGGGCAAGAAACTTCATGAGAGCGCTCACATTCCAGTGGAGACGATCTCTCGAGAAGATAGAAAAGCTGATTGGCATTACAGCTCTATCCATCAGGTAGTCGGCGGTTATGAAGTTGCGATACGTGGTGCTGGCGGAGTTCTGATCGAAGGTCGCGTCCCATTAGTTGGCCTTCATAATCTCGACAATGTACTTATGGCAGTAGCACTCGGCGTTGCTAGCGGGCTTGATATCCTGGCGATTGGCCGCGACCTTGAACGCCTTGTTGGCGCACCCGGTCGGCTCGAGCAAGTCTCTGTTGGTCAGAACTTCCTCGCACTTGTCGATTTTGCACACACACCGGATGCGGTAACACGGGTCTTGAGTGCGGTTCGAGAGATCACCTCTGGTCGCGTGATTGCAGTGCTCGGTTGCGGTGGTGATCGAGATGCAACGAAGCGACCACTTATGGGTGATGCCTTGGTGAAAGGTAGCGATCTAGCGATCTTTACCAGCGACAATCCACGAAGTGAAGATCCCCAAGCAATTCTTAGTGCGATGCTCGATGGTAAAGATGCGAGTGATAGTCTCGTGATTGAAGCTGACCGACGTGGCGCAATTGCCGTCGCTGTCAGCGAGGCAGTTGAAGGCGATACCGTGATCATCTTGGGCAAGGGCCATGAACTCGGCCAAGAGATCAAGGGAATCAAGCATCCCTTTGAAGACCGGCTAGAACTCGCACGAGCAATCGAGCAACTCTCATGATCTCACTAAAAGTTGCAGAGATTGCAAAGGCGATCGGCGCAGAGATTTCAGGACTTGATCCATCGGCGATTATTACTGAATATCCAGTGATCGATTCTCGTAATGCTCATGCCGGAACATTCTTCGTCGCCCTACCTGGTGAAAAGGTAGATGGAAATGATTATGCAGAAGCGGCTATTGCTGCTGGTGCGCGCTTTGCTCTTACATCCCGCAAAGTGAGCGGCCCAGCACTTGTGGTCTCCAATACGTTGGAAGCGCTGCAGGCACTCGCTACCTTCACACGATCACAGGCAACTCATTGTTCATTCATTGGTATCACTGGTTCGCAAGGCAAGACAACGACAAAGGAGTTGTTGGGTCATATCCTCACCACGCAAGGGGAGACCGTTGTACCAACTGGCTCATTCAACAATGAGATTGGCGTTCCGCTCACAATCTTGCGCTGCACAGATGAGACCGCTTTCTGTGTTCTTGAGATGGGCGCACGTCATCAAGGAGATATCACCGCCCTCTGCCAGATCGCCCGGCCTTCTATCGGTGCTGTCTTGGTCGTAGGCAACGCACACCTTGGTGAATTTGGAAGCCGCGAGAAGATTGCGCAGACTAAAGGTGAACTCATTGACTCACTTCCTGCTGGCGGCATTGCCGTGCTTGGAAGCTACGACGAATTTACCCCTGCGATGGGTGCGGCACGAACCGACATTTCTCGTATGACCTTTGGCGAAACTTCAGGTTGTGCGGTTCGCGCAGCCGACGTTGAGATGCGTGAAGGCCGAGCACATTTTGATCTCGTCACTAAAGCTGGTCGAGCAGCAGTAAGCCTTCGACTTATTGGATCGCATCAGATTCCTAATGCTCTTGCTGCCGCAGCTATTGCCACCGCCCTCGATATTTCCATCGAGACGATCGCCGCTGCGCTCTCTACCGCAGACACTTCGAGCAAGTGGCGCATGGAACTTCATGAAGTTGGCAGTTACGTTCTTATCAATGACTCTTACAACGCAAATCCTGAGAGCATGGCGGCAGCGTTGCAGACACTTCGCCTCTTCGCGCAGGAGCGAGGTGGATCTTCATGGGCCTTCCTTGGGAAGATGCATGAGCTCGGCGAGTCAGAGCGCGAATCCCACGCTGAGATTGGCAGACTTGCAGATCGAATGGGGATCGATCACCTGGTTGCGGTCGGAACCGATCTCTATTCAGTAGCGACCGAGCAGCTCACTATTCATCGTTGTGCTGATCGTTCAGAAGCGTTAGAGATTGCATCGCATCTCTCTGGCGGAGATAGCCTCCTCGTGAAGGCATCACGCGCAGAAAGACTCGATCAATTAGCGAGCGAACTTATAGAACTACTGAAGAAGAAGAGTGAAACGGAAGAGGAGAGCCCAGCATGAAGGGTGTTTTATATGCCGGAGCATTCGGTCTTCTCCTATCGCTCTTTCTCACACCGCTCTTTATAAGGTTTTTAGCGAAGCAGGGGTATGGGCAGCAGATTCGAAATGATGGCCCTACCGCCCACCATGTGAAGCGCGGAACACCCACCATGGGTGGCATCGTCATTCTCGCCTCAGTTGTCGTTGCTTACCTCATCTCACATCTGCTTGCAGGCTCAGATATCAGCACCTCTGCTCTCCTCGTACTTGGGATGGTCGGTGGCCTTGGCCTCGTCGGCTTCGCAGATGACTGGTTGAAGATTGTTAAACAACGCTCACTTGGCCTCACTGCTCGTCAGAAAATTCTTGGGCAATCATTAGTAGCAGGCGGCTTTGGTTTCGCTGGACTCCACTTCGTTGATCGTTTCGGTTTAGCGCCGATCTCACGACATCTTTCAACCGTGCGAGATACATCCTTAATCTTTGCTGGTGCAATCGTCATCATCTGGGTTCTTCTTCTTATCATTGGATCAAGTAATGCAGTAAATCTCACTGATGGTCTCGATGGCTTAGCAAGTGGCGCTGCGATCATGGCATTCCTTGCATTCATCTTGATCGGCATCTGGGAGTTCAGACAGAGCTGTGCATATGTGCATACCGCCCATTGCTACGCCGTCCGCGATCCACTTGATATTGCAGTGCTGGCAGCCGCATTCGCTGGTTCGTGTGCGGGTTTCTTGTGGTGGAATACCTCGCCAGCGAAGATCTTTATGGGCGACGTTGGCTCACTCGCCCTCGGTGGCGCGATTGCTGGTATGGCGATTACCTTGCGCACCGAGTTGCTCTTGATTCCACTCGGTGGACTCTTCATCATCATCACACTTTCAGTGATCATCCAAGTTCTTTACTTCAAGGTGACCAAAGGAAAGCGATTCTTCAAGATGGCGCCGCTGCAGCACCACTTTGAGCTCTCGGGTTGGGGTGAAGTAACGATCGTTGTGAGATTCTGGATCATCGCTGGAATCTGCGTTGCATCAGGACTTGGTCTCTTCTACGCCCAGTGGGTTGTCCGCTAAGTGAAATCACTTGATCAACTTCTGAGTCGACCCGTAGCCGTACTCGGCGGGGGAGTGACTGGAAGCGCCATTGGTCGATTCCTTGATATTCGAGGTGTTGAGTGGGATCTCTATGACGAGCAGGCCTCAACCATCTCTGGAAAAGTAGCTAGTACAAGCATCTCAGACCCATCTCATTACGGCCTAGCGGTCGTTTCACCAGGTTGGCGCAAAGACCATGTCATGGTTTCGCAGCTTCGCACGCATGGCGTACAGATCATCTCTGAAATAGATTTAGCCTGGCTTCTCAAGTGTGAGGTCGCACCAGAACAGCGCTGGATCGCACTCACTGGAACAAATGGCAAGACCACGACGATTCAGATGGTCGAATCGATTCTGAAGGCCTCTGACCTGACTGGCGTTGCCTGCGGAAATGTCGGAGAGCCAGTGATCTCCGTGCTGATGTCAGACCCGACCCTTCAGATTTTGGCCCTTGAATTATCATCATTTCAGATCGAGTGGAGCGAGCTGCCGCACTTTGAAGCGGCCGCTCTTCTCAATATTGCCGAAGATCATATTGATTGGCACGGATCATTTGATGCGTACGCATCGGCGAAGATGAAGTTACTTACCCTCGCAGATCGCGCAATTCTTAATGCGAGTGATCCAGAAGTAGCGATGCGAAGCACGTCGTTACGTGGTGAGAAGATTTTCTACTCTCTAGATACGCCAGCGCCGGGTGAGTTAGGGCTGGTTGAAGAACTCTTGATCGACCGAGCATTTGGGGCAGATCCTCAGGAGGCGCATGTCTTGGCCGAGCTCTCCGATATCAAGCCACAAGTTCCACATAATGTTTCTAACGCTCTTGCAGCCGCTGGCCTAGCTCGTGCAATTGGAATTACTCATGAGCAGATCACAAAGGGCCTCTCCTCGTTTACGCTAGATCATCATCGACTCGAACTCGTTCTGGAATCAGATGGAGTTCAATGGATTAATGATTCAAAGGCGACGAATCCGCATGCAGCGATCGCTGGCATCCTCTCGCATACATCTGTTATCTGGATTGCAGGTGGATTAGCAAAAGGCGCCGCAATGGACTCTTTGGTCAAGCGGGCAGCTCCGCGATTGAAGGCTGCCCTCTTGATAGGCACTGATCGCGAGTTGATTGCAACCGCGCTTGCGTTGCACGCACCGGCTATTCCGATTTATCGCATAGATGGCAACGGTTCAGCGGATTCACTCATGCGCGAGATTGTGAGCAAGGCGCGAGAGTTAGCAACCACCGGGGACACTGTCTTGCTCGCTCCAGCATGTGCTTCCATGGATCAATTCACGTCATACGCCCACCGCGGTGAACTCTTTGCCACATCTGTCCGCGCTCTCTTCGAAGGAGCCCGCTGATGGCCTCAGAACGAAATAACCGCACCGCTTACATCAACTTCTTTCAGAAGCCCACTGCTGCATACATTCTGATCGTTACCTCGACTGGACTATTAACCGGATTCGGACTCGTCATGGTCCTCTCGTCCTCTTCTGTGAAATCCTTTGAGACGACAGGTTCAACGTATTCCATCTTCTTCAAGCAGTTGCTCTTCATTGTGCTTGGTGGAATGGCGCTCTATCTCGCGATCCACCTTAAGCGAGTCCTATGGGAGAAGTTGGCACGTATTGCCCTTCTCGTTGGTGCCTTCATGTTGGTCCTACCGTATGCACCCGTCATCGGAAAAAATATCAACGGCAACCGGGCATGGATCGGCGTTGGCTCTTTCACTCTTCAACCAAGTGAATTCTCAAAACTCCTGCTCATTCTTTGGTTCGCACTTATTCTTCGACGATTTGCAGAACGGGGTTCTGAAAAAAGTTCCCTTGATTTACTCAAGACCGTTGCCCCAGCGCCAATTCTCTTTCTCGGATTGATTCTGGCAGGTAAAGATCTTGGTACCGGTCTGATTGTTATGGGGATTGCATTCGCACTCCTCTTTGTCGCCGGTCTTGATACCTGGGCACTAATTTCAACTGCACTCATGGGTTTGGCTGGCGTCGCTGTCATGGTCGGAACATCAAAGAATCGAATCGATCGTTTCGGCGCATTCGTTCACCCCTTTGATCCATCTGTGTACAAGGTGGCTGGTTGGCAGACCGCTCACTCGATCATGGGCTTAGCAAGTGGCGGTTTCCTAGGTGTTGGGCTCGGAGCGAGTAGACAGAAGTGGGCAAACCTCTCGGAAGCGAATACTGATTTCATCTTCTCGGTGATCGGGGAAGAACTTGGCCTCTTAGGCACTTTGATTGTGCTTCTCATGTATGCAGCGCTCATCTACGGAATCTTCAGAACTGCGCTCCATACCAAGGATATTTTCTATAAGTATGCCTGCGCCGGAATCGGCGCATGGTTCCTTCTTCAAGTGACCGTCAACGTTGGCGTGGACATTGGGCTCTTGCCTGTTGTGGGCGTGAGCTTGCCATTCATCTCCTATGGCGGATCGGCCCTCCTAGCCGATTTCATCGGCATCGGCTTTGTTCTCTCCGTCATCAGACGTGACCCAGAAGTACGTGCCGCTCTCCGAGCAAAGCGTCAATCACAGGCAGAATAGGCTCTGATGAGAGTCTCACTTGCAGCAGCTGGCACCGCAGGACATATCGAACCTGCGCTTGCGCTGGCGCGTTGGCTAAAGAGCGAAGATCAGACTCTGCACTGCGAATTTATTGGCACAAGCGCCGCGCTCGACTCCTCGTTGATGCAAGCAAGTGGCTTTGCACTTTACCCGATCACTAAGGCGCCATTCCCGCGAGGTATCTCGCTTAAGGCGATCCTCTGGCCATTTCGTTTTGCGAAATCGTTAGGTGAAATATCGAAGGCGCTACGTGGCAGTGATCTTGTTGTTGGCTTTGGTGGCTATGTCTGTGCGCCAACATATCTCGTCGCAAGGTTGAAGCGAATACCGATCATTATTCACGAAGCAAATACCAAACCAGGCATGGCGAATAATCTTGGTCGTCACCTCGGAGCACAGCTCGCGATAGCGTTTGAGAGCACCAAGAAGATCGATCCACGATGGTCCCAGGCGATCCATGTGGGCATGCCGGTGCGCGAATCGGTTCGAAAGCTCGCAGTTGCAACAATCGCCGAAAGAGAGTCGATCAGAAATCAGAAGGCGAGCGAGTGGGGCTTTGATCCCAAGCAACCGATCGTTGTTGTCTTTGGCGGTTCGCAAGGATCTCGTTCCATAAATCGCGTCATCGCCGAAATATTGCCCCAGACTGCTGTGGCTGGAATTCAAATTGTCCACGCATTGGGTAGTGCAAATGATCTTCCTGCACGGAGCAAGAGTTACCTTCCACTCCATTACATCTCGGATATGCCAGAGACTCTTGTTGCATGCGACTTTGCCATCACCCGCGGTGGAGCTGTGACATGTGCCGAACTTGGAATTCTTCAAACCTTTGCAGTAATAGTGCCGCTGGCAATTGGCAACGGCGAGCAAAGCACGAATGCAAATGAGCTCACAGAGAGAGGCGCGGCCCTTATTGTGAATGAGCGTGAGTTCACAGCACGGTATCTCTCAGAGTTCTTCATTTCGTTCGTGAAAGCGGCGGCTACTTTCAAGGCTCGTTCCACTGGTCCAGCATTTTCGCAGGATGCAGATGCCAAGATTGGCGCACTCGTATTGAAGGCGCTGAGAGGGGGGAGTGGGCGATGATCATGCCAACTACGCTCGAACAACTTCGAGGCAAGCGGGTCCACTTCATTGGAATTGGCGGAGCCGGCATGAGTGGTATCGCCAAGATCATGCTCTCTCAGGGAATTGAAGTCTCTGGGTCAGATGTTAAAGATTCCACCGTGACTGAGAACTTACGCACCATGGGTGCGACCATTGTTATTGGCCACAAGGCTGAGAATGTTGCAGGTGTAGATCTCCTCGTCCTCTCCACTGCGATCGCCGCGAATAATCCAGAGCGCGCTGCCGCACTCGATCTAGGAATCCCTACGATGGCGAGGGCTCAGGCACTTGCACTGTTAATGAATGGCAAGCGTTCGGTCGCAGTAGCCGGAACACATGGCAAGACCACAACGACGTCAATGCTCACCGTGGCACTTCAAAGAGCCGGATTGGATCCCTCCTTTGCGATCGGCGGAATGATTAATGCATCAGGGGTAAATGCCTACTTTGGCTCGGGCGATATCTTCGTGGCAGAAGCTGATGAGAGTGATGGCTCCTTCCTGGCTTACAAGCCACTCGGTGCGATTATTACAAATATTGAACTTGATCACGTTGATCACTTTGCAGACTTAGAATCAATCTACGGACTCTTTGAAGAGTTCATTGGATCGATCGCTCCCAACGGTTTCTTAGTTGCCTGTGGTGATGATCCTGGAGTACGAGAACTTCTCAAGCGGATCAAGGCACAGGGTCGCGATGACCTCACCATCACAACGTATGGCGAAGGCGAGAATGATTGGCAGATTGCAAGGATCGCACTTGAAGCGCAATCATCAGTGGCGCGCGTTCTTCACAATGGCAAAGTCATCGGTGAGTTAGAACTACAGGTTCCGGGCCATCACAACCTTCTCAATGCCCTCGCCGCCCTCGCCGCGAGTGATGCTCTTGATAACCCTGCTCGCTCGATCCTTGACGGACTTGCAACCTTTACTGGATCTCGACGCCGCTTTGAATTGAAGGGGGAAGTCGGGGGAGTGCGGGTTGTCGATGATTACGGCCACCATCCAACCGAGATTCGAGTGACTCTCGAGACAGCGCGTCGGTACGTTGGCACAGGACGGTTGATCGTCATCTTCCAGCCTCATCGTTACAGCCGGACACAAGCATTCGCCGCAGGATTCGCACAAGCGCTCGATCTAGCTGACGAGGTCTATCTCTTGGAGGTCTACGCCGCTACTGAAGAGCCAATTCCTGGCGTCTCCTCGCTTTTGATCTCTTCTCAGATGCAGAGCAGCAAGGTTCATTACGAACCATCCATGGTCGCAGTTGTTGAAGCGGTGACTGAAAGCGCCAAGGAGAATGATCTGATCATGACGATGGGCGCAGGCGATGTCAGCTCGTTAGCTCCGGTGATTCTGAAATCCCTCGCTCAGTAGATGAAACTTAAAGTTCGCAGAAGGTCCAAGCGGGTAGCCACCTCACGTCGGATAAAGATCAGTCGCATCCGATACTTTCCCGGGGTCTTCTTATCTACCTTGCTGCTCTCACTTCTCGCATATTTGCTCGGCTGGTCGCATTTACTTTCATTGAAGACAGTTGCAATAAGTGGATCTTCGCAATCAGAGGTCATCACACAACAGATTGAAACCGGTAAGCCTGGCGTAAAGATTGGTCAGCCGCTAGCCCGACTCGATGTACATGCTATCGAACGAGCGATTTCCAATAATCCTTGGATCGCCAAGAGTCAGGTTGGTCGTAGTTGGATTCATGGCGAATTAACGATTCACATTGTGGAGAAGGTCCCGGTCGCTTCCTATCAACTCGCTGACGGGTCGACTGGATACTTTGACGCCGACGGTAATGACTTCACTTCACCTTTGACCTATACCGGTGTGCCAACTATCGCGCTGCGGACGACGTCAATCGAGGCAAAAAGATCGATTGCCAAACTACTTGCCCTGCTACCAGCTAGCTATCTCGATCGCGCCAAGACCTTTGCGGTGAAAGTGGATGGCGAGATCAAGATGACTCTCGACCAAGAGTTTGTTCCATCACCTACATCAAAAGGTAAGAAAGCTTCAATGAGAACCATCACGATTATGTGGGGAAATTCTGCTGATATCGCTTTAAAAATCCAGGTCTTCGAAAAGTTAGTTGCAATGAAAGAGAATTCACAATCACATCTCTTCGACCTTTCTGATCCTCTCGCCCCTATTACAAAATAAGATCGTGCATTTCGTGTCGGTCATTGCACGAGAGCGATAGCACCTTTACTTTCTGCTATCGGAAAAACTTTTACTTTAACTCTCAAGTAGAGATTTAGAGAATGGAAAGAGGCACATTGTGGCAACACCGCAGAATTATCTTGCAGTAATCAAGGTCGTCGGAATCGGCGGCGGCGGTGTGAATGCTGTCAATCGCATGATTGAAGCAGGACTTAAAGGTGTTGAGTTCATCGCAATCAATACAGATGCACAACAGTTAATTATGTCTGATGCAGATGTGAAGTTAGATATCGGTCGCAAATCAACTCGTGGTCTCGGCGCAGGCGCTGCACCGGAAGTTGGTCGACAAGCCGCACTCGAACATGTTGAAGAGATCGAAGAGATGTTGCGCGGCGCAGATATGGTCTTCATTACTGCAGGTGAAGGTGGCGGTACCGGAACTGGTGGCGCACCTGTCGTCGCAAAGATTGCAAAAGATCTTGGTGCGTTGACTGTCGGCGTTGTAACAAAGCCATTCTCCTTTGAAGCAAAGCACCGTACTGCTCAAGCCGAAGAAGGTATTGCAAACCTTCGTGCAGAAGTTGACACACTCATTGTTATTCCAAATGATCGACTCCTCGCAATCTCAGATCGCACCATCACAACCGTGGATGCCTTTAAGAGTGCTGATGCAGTTCTGCTCGCTGGCGTTCAGGGAATCACTGATCTGATCACAACACCAGGACTTATCAACCTCGACTTTGCAGATGTGAAGAGCGTGATGGCTGGTGCTGGTTCAGCACTCATGGGAATCGGTTCAGCACGAGGCGAAGCTCGCGCGATACGCGCAGCCGAACTCGCGATTGCAAGCCCACTTCTTGAAGCCTCCATCGACGGCGCTCGTGGCGTCTTGATGTTGATCGCCGGAGGATCCGATCTTGGACTCTTCGAACTCTCTGAAGCAGCTGAGATGGTTGAGAAGCACGCTCACAAGGATGCGAACTTCATCCTCGGTGCTGTTATCGACGATGCTCTTGGTGACGAAGTACGTATCACCGTTATCGCTGCTGGCTTTGATGGTGGCGAGCCAAAGAAGGTAGAGATGCCAGTTATCAATGCCGCAACCCTCTCTGGTCAGGCCGATCCAATTCCAGCAAATGACCCATTAGCGGTAGCGCTCGATCTTGGTATCAATGAGAACACCGGTGGCATTCCCACTGCTCAATCACCTCGACGGAAGATCACCTTTGAAGAGCTCGTAGCTCAGGGTGACGATGATGTCGATGTGCCTGACTTTATGAAGTAGAACTACTTCATGCCAAATATTCACTTCACATCTGCACCGAATAATTTGGCGCTCCACACTGGCGACGATCGGGATCGGGTACTCAGGAATCGGATAGACCTTCAGCGCGATCTCCATCTGGAATCTCTTCAATTCATGAACCAAACTCATAGCAATACGGTCGTCATGGTTAATGCCGCGAGCGATTCTGATCCGGATGCTGATGCCTTAGTTACTCAGCAACCAGGTTTAGGACTGGCTGTACTCGTTGCCGATTGCATCCCGCTCCTTTTGAGTTCACCCACGTGTGTTGCTGCAGTCCATGTTGGAAGAGTAGGCATGACAAATGGCATTATCGATAAGACCCTCGATGTTATGGAAGGGCTTGGTGCAACCGGAATATTTGCTTGGCTCGGACCTTCGATCTGTGGCAATTGCTATGAAGTGTCACCAGAGATGTATGACGAAGTGACGACATTCTTCCCGGGTTCTGTGACCAGCGTCGAACAACATTCCTTAGATCTACCGCGCGGAACAATTGCCTTACTTCGCGAACGGGGAATTGAGACCCATGCGCTCGGACTCTGCACCTTTGAAAGTTCTCAGTTCTTCTCGTATCGCCGCGATAAGACGATTGGTCGTCAGGCAGGTGTGATTTCACTATGAGCGCCCGTCGAGAAGAACTTCGCACCAATCTTCAATCGGTTACCGAGCGGATTAGCGCTGCGGCAGAGAGCGTTGGCCGTGATCCCAAGGAAGTCACGCTGATCGCCGTAACAAAATTCTTCCCATTGGATGATGTTCGACATTTATATGATCTTGGACTCCGTCACTTTGGCGAGAATAGAGATGATGAAGGTTCGGAGAAGTCAGAAGGCTTGGGGGAGGAAGCCACCTGGCACTTTCAAGGCCAGATTCAAGGACGGAAGATTCGATCCCTAGTTGAATGGGCTCACGTCACCCACTCACTTGATTCAGTCGACCATGCCGCAAAGTTCGAGCGAATCTTGGGAGAGCTGGAGCAGAGTCGTGATTTCTTCATTCAAATTAACCTCGAGCCAGCGCGTGAAGATCGCGGCGGCATTCAACCAGGCGATCTCGATCGATTTTTAGAAGAGATTCGCCACTTTTCACATCTCAATCTCCTCGGCTTAATGACCGTGCCACCGATCTCGGCCGAACCCGAGACCGCCTTCGCAGAGATCGCGGGGCTGGCATCGCGACATCGCCTCTCTCATCTGACGCAACTATCCATGGGAATGAGTGGAGATTTCGAAGCGGCGATAAGAGCCGGAGCGACACATATTCGGGTGGGCAGTTCAATCCTCGGTTCACGCCCGACCCCCGCATAAACTTCTCGTATGGCAAAAGGACTAAAGAAGATCGCTGGCTACCTCGGACTCGTTGATGATGAGGCAGATTTCGAAACGACTGTCGCGCTTGAGATTCCTCAGAAGAGCGTGCGCGTCACCCCACCAGCATCAATACGTGTGACCGACTCTGCAATTCGTCAGCGTGTCACCCCAGTCTCACCAGTCGCGGCAGCGCCAGTGATGCAGACCGAATTACCTATTCTCGATTCAATCTTCACTATCCACCCACGTTTCTACAGCGAGGCTCGCACAGTTGGTGAGCACTTCCGCGAAGGTCAGCCGGTCCTTATGAACCTGACTGATATGGATGATTCAGAACGTAAGCGCATCGTTGACTTCGCATCAGGCCTCGTCTTTGGTCATCATGGAAGTATCGAGCGCGTCACCTCTAAGGTCTTTCTCCTCACTCCAGCAAATGTTCGAGTCTCATCTGAACATAAAGTTGCTGCAGCAGAGGCGAGCTTCTTTAACCAGAGCTGAGTAGAGCCTCACTGTGTCACTCATCGTTCTTCTCTTGCGACTAGTACTACGCCTCTTTGTACTCTCACTCTTCGGTCGATTAATCCTTGATTACGCCCGAGTCTTCGCTCCGCAATGGCGTCCGAAGGGGATTCTGCTCGCAATTGCAGAAGTGGTCTATGCGATTACCGACCCGGTCATCACATTTGTTCGTCGCTTCATTCCACCACTACGCCTTGGCCCAGTAGCGATCGATCTCTCATTTATCTTGATCTTTATTGTCGTGCAGATGCTCTCAAACTTTGTTGCAAGGCTGTAAAACCTTCTTAATAAAGAGTTAGAGGCTCTTTCGCAACGAGAGCGCAATTCCAGTCTCAGCATCAGTAATCGTAAGAGCCTCATCGCGTGAGATCGCGGTTGCCAAGACTTCACTACAGATAAATTCTGATTGAGCCGCGATTGCAGCGATCACTTCTTCAGTACCGTTCCATGCGATCGTGATTCGATCTGAGATATCAAAGTCAGAGTTCTTACGTTCTTCTTGGATGGCGCGGATGATCTCTCGGACAAGCCCTGATTGGATCAACGCTGGTGTGAGCTCAAGGTCGAGTGCCACACTCTCGCCTGCATGTGAGGCCACAGACCAGCCACTCTTAGGGTTCTCGGTGATGACGAGATCATCGGGTTCGAGAACTGCACTCTTGCCATCGTAAGCAAGGGTGAGAGTTCCGGCGCTTCGAATAGTTCTTACCGTCTCGGTGTGATCGGTCGCCATTAACGCCTTTGCGATCGCTTGGACATCCCCGCCAAAACGAGCACCAATGGTTCGGAAGTTTGCCTTGATAGAGACATCAACGAGATCACCATCAGCGGTAGCCAGATCATCAAGATGTAAGACATTTAATTCATCGGCGATATGTGCGCGGATCTCAGGATCCATGGCAGCGAAGCCTTGCGCGGCGACGAGAGCGCGGGCAAGTGGCTGACGGATCTTGATCTTCGACTCAGCGCGAGCAGCTCTTCCGAGTTCAACGAGACGTCGTGAAAGTTGTACTGACGCTGAGAGTTCGCGATCAATCGTTGCCGATTGTGCGACCGGGAAGTCGGTGAGGTGAACTGATTCGGCAGCTGCTGGATCGGCGGTACGGATCAGCTCTTGCCAGACATGCTCAGTGATAAATGGAATCATCGGGGCGAGTAATTGAGTAAGCATTTTGAGCGCTTCATAGAGGGTAGCAAGTGCCGCAGCATCGCCATCCCAGAAGCGACGGCGAGAACGACGCACATACCAATTAGAGAGATCGTCGATGAAGGCTGCGAGTAACTTGCCCGCCTGCTGCGAATCGAAATCTGCGTATGCCTGATCGACTTCCTTGATCAGTTGATTGAGTTCAGAAAGGATCCAGCGATCCATCGTCGCTGTTGAAGGCGTTGTTGGTGCCTGATCTAAAGTGAAATCCGCAGCCTTCGCATAGAGCGCGAAGAAGGAGACGGTGTTCCAGTATGTAAGGAGGGTCTTACGAACAACATCAGAGAGAGCATCGTGGCCAACGCGACGAGATGACCATGGCGAACCCGCTGCGAGCATGTACCAACGGACTGCATCTGCGCCGTGCTGATCCATGAGCGGAATAGGTTCGAGGACATTTCCTAGATGCTTACTCATCTTGCGGCCATCCTTATCAAGGATGTGGCCAAGACAGAGAACTGTTTCGTACGAGCTCTGATCGAAGACCAAAGTACCGATTGTCATCAGCGTGTAGAACCAACCACGTGTCTGATCAATCGCCTCGGCGATGAAATCTGCTGGATAAGCCGCTTCAAACTTCTCGACCGAGCCGGCCTTGTGCGGATAACCCCATTGAGCAAATGGCATAGCGCCTGAGTCATACCAACAGTCGATAACTTCATTGACGCGAACCATCGTCTCGGAACATTCCGTACATGGAATGGTGATGTCATCAACAAATGGACGATGCGGATCAGTCGCAGAGAGCTCTTTGCCGCTCAAGGTTGAAAGTTCAGCGAGTGAGCCAACGCAGTAGAGATGGCCTTCAGGGCAGCGCCAGATCGGCAGGGGAGTTCCCCAATAGCGATTGCGCGAAACAGCCCAGTCGATATTGTTGTTGAGCCAATCACCAAAGCGGCCAGTCTTAATAGTCTCTGGGTGCCAATCAGTCTTTGCATTCTCGCGGAGTAATGCATCTTTAATAGCAGTGGTGCGGATATACCAAGAAGGTTGTGCGTAATAGATCAGAACTGTGTGGCAGCGCCAGCAATGCGGATATGAGTGCTCGTATTGGGTGTGCTTAAACATTAAGCCGCGCGCTTTGAGATCCTTAATCAGGACCTTATCGGCCTCCTTGAAGAAGGTTCCTCCGACTAAGCCAACTTCTGGAAGGAAGGTGCCATCAGGAGCGACCGGATTAACTACTGGAAGACCGTACGAGCGGCATACCTGGAGATCGTCGGCACCGAATGCGGGGGCCTGGTGAACAAGACCAGTTCCATCTTCGATGGTGACGTAATCAGCCAAGACAATGAAGTGAGCATCTGGAATCTCGATGAGGTCGAATGGGCGCACATAGGTAGATCGCTCTAAATCGCGACCGAGAACATTGGCGATCACGGAGATATCTTCGGGCTTTGCAATACTTGGGACGAGGTTCTCAGCTACGACTAAGCGCTCGGAACCTTCCTCACTCTTCACTTCAATGATCTGATAATTCACAGCTGGATTAACTGCGATAGCGGTATTTGAGACGAGGGTCCAAGGAGTCGTTGTCCAGACCAAGAAGGATGCGCCGTGCTCGGCAGCGATACCTGAGGTCGCCTTGAATCTGACGTAGACCGAAGGATCTTGAACAGTCTCATACCCTTGAGCTAACTCATGATCGGATAGACCGGTTCCGCAACGTGGACAGTACGGTGCAACGCGATGATCCTGAACAAGCAAGCCCTTTTTGAAGATCTGCTGAAGTGACCACCAGACGCTCTCGACATACTCTGGTGACATCGTCCAGTATGCCTCATCGAAATCAACCCAGAAGCCCATACGTCGAGTCATCTGACTAAATTCACCGACGTGGCGTTGTACTGATTCACGACACTTCTCATTGAAGGCAGCGATGCCATACTTTTCGATATCGCCCTTGCCGCTAAAACCAAGTTCTTTTTCAACTGCGATCTCAACCGGCAGGCCGTGGCAATCCCAACCAGCTTTGCGGATGACTTGATTGCCCTTCATCGTCTGATAACGAGGGAAGAGATCCTTGAAGACTCTCGCTTCAATATGGTGGGTGCCAGGTTTTCCATTTGCGGTTGGTGGGCCCTCATAGAAGGTCCAGCGAGGAGATCCTTCACGCGCCGCAATCGTCTTGGCGAAGATCGAATTCTCTTCCCAGAAATTTAAGATCGAGTGTTCGGTGCTAGGCAGGTCGATGGCGGGAGCGAGAGCCTTAAAGGTGCCCGGTTCTGCTCTCTCCAAGGTCATTGCCCCTTCCCATTCATTCAATCCTGCTCATCCCATAGATACCCACCACTTGAGCCTACTTGAGCCCATCTGAGGTACGCAGGCTCGTGGTGGAGCAAGAGGGGAAGTCTAGCGCGGCGAAGTTGGCGTTCGGCTCG
>JBAXMU010000016.1:0-23620 GCA_037134155.1 Actinomycetes bacterium | reverse complement strand
CTATCACGCACTTGTGCAAGGACATATGGATCCCACTGAAGGAACCATTGATGCGCCGATTGATCGCCATCCAAAAGAGGATTATCGCTTCGCTGTCGTCTCCGAAGGTAAGCCCAGCATCACCCATTACAAAGCGCTCGAATATTTCCGTGCTGTCTCATTATTGGAGATTGAATTAGAGACCGGTCGTACCCATCAGATCCGTGTCCACTTCTCAGCGCTCCACCATCCGCTCGTGGGAGATCTCACCTATGGCGCAGACCACACAATCGCCGATCGACTCGAGATGACCCGCCCATGGCTGCATGCCAAGGAGCTCTCGCTAACCCACCCAATCACTGGCGCCGCTCTCTCCTTCTCTTCGCCTTACCCCGCCGACCTGACACGCACGTTGAGCCTGCTCGAGGCCAATCAAGAGCGCGACTAAGACACAGTAGTAATCTCACCAACCGTGTCAGATAGTTTCGTTCACCTCCACGTACATACCGAGTACTCGATGCTCGACGGTGCTGCACGTGTTGAAGAGCTCGTTAAAGAGGTCGCAAGACTTGAGATGCCGGCGATTGCGATTACTGATCACGGAAATGTCTTCGGCGCTTATGAATTCGATAAGCAAGCACGTAAGGCTGGCGTTAAACCGATCATCGGAATTGAAGCCTACGTAGCACCTGACTCACGATTCAATAAGAGTCGAGTGAAGTGGGCTGATGGCGGCGAAGACGATGTCTCTGGTGGCGGTGCTTATACCCACATGACGCTGCTCGCTGAAAATAATGAGGGACTCGGAAATCTCTTCCGCCTCTCATCTCTTGCCTCGCTCGAAGGTTTCTATTACAAGCCGCGCATGGATCGCGAACTACTCGCGCAGTACTCCAAGGGGATCATCGCAACAACGGGATGTCCTGGTGGGGAAGTGCAGACGCGATTGCGGATGGGCGCGTATAAAGAGGCTAGGCAAGCAGCGAGTGAGCTCCGCGATATCTTCGGAAGAGAGAATTTCTTCCTTGAAGTAATGGATCATGGAATTGAGATCGAGACCCGAGTGAAGGCCGACCTTCTCAAGCTTGGTAAAGATCTTGGACTGCCACTTCTTGCTACTAATGACTTGCACTATACAAAGCATGAGGATGCCGGCGCCCACGCAGCACTTCTCTGCGTACAGAGTGGCTCGACCATCGCAGATCCAAAGCGATTCAAATTTGATAACGATGAGTTTTACCTCAAGACCGCTGCCCAGATGCGAGAGGCCTTCTCTGAACTTGAGGGTGCGTGCGATAACACCTTGTTGATCGCCGAACGTTGCAACACAACGATGCGCGATCACGAGAACCTGCTTCCGCAATTTGATGTGCCTAAGGGCGAGACCGAGGATTCTTGGCTACGTAAGCGCGCAACAGAAGGCATGAAGGATCGCCTCGGCGGTGAATTGCCGATCGAATATCAAGAGCGACTCGAGTACGAACTCTCCACCATGATCAGCATGGGCTTTCCTGGCTACTTCTTAGTGGTCGCTGACCTCTGCGAGCATGCTCGTGAAGTTGGAATCCGCGTTGGACCAGGTCGTGGATCGGCAGCGGGATCTCTGGTCTCGTATGCACTCGGCATTACCCAACTTGATCCGATCCGCCACGGCTTACTCTTCGAGCGCTTTCTCAACCCTGAACGTATCTCGATGCCTGATATCGACTTGGACTTTGATGAAAGACGTCGCAGCGAGATGATCGCCTATGCCACCGAGAAGTATGGCGAGGACCGAGTAGCTCAGATCATTACCTATTCCAATATCAAGTCGAAGCAAGCGCTTAAAGACTCGACTCGCGTTCTTGGATATCCGTATGTCAGTGGCGAGAAACTCACAAAGGCACTGCCACCGACAGTCATGGGTAAAGACATCACACTCTCGGGCATCTTCAATCCTAAGGATGAGCGATATGGCGAAGCCGGTGAATTCCGTGCGATGTATGAGACCGATCCTGATTCAAAGAAGATCGTTGATACCGCACGCGGCCTTGAAGGTCTAAAGCGTCAATCTGGTGTTCACGCCGCTGGTGTTATTTTAAGTAAGTACCCGCTGCTCGATGTGATTCCGATTCATCGTCGTGAAGCAGATGGCGCAATCATTACTCAGTTCGATATGGGCGCTTGCGAAGCGATTGGTCTCTTGAAGATGGACTTCTTGGGACTGCGCAATCTCTCTGTCCTAGATGAAGCCTTACTCAATATCAAGGCGAATCAGGGAATCGATGTTGTTCTCGAGGATCTTGAACTTGCAGATCAGAAGACCTTCGAATTACTTGGTCGTGGTGACACACTCGGCGTATTCCAACTCGATGGTGGCCCGATGCGAGCACTTCTTCGTCAGATGGCACCCGATTCATTCGAAGATATCTCTGCGGTGATTGCGCTCTATCGACCTGGCCCAATGGGCGTTAATGCGCACAACGACTACGCCGATCGAAAGAATAAGCGCAAGCCCGTTGTTCCGATTCATCCAGAACTATCCGAGCCACTCGCTGAAATTCTCGGAAATACCTATGGCTTGATTGTCTATCAAGAGCAGGTGATGGCGATCGCGCAGAAAGTTGCCGGGTTCTCACTTGGTCGCGCAGATCTCTTGCGTAAGGCGATGGGTAAGAAGCAGAAAGAGATTCTGGATAAAGAGTTTGTTAACTTCGAAGCTGGCATGGTTGAGAATGGCTTCGCTAAGGGTGCAATCGCAAAGCTCTGGGAGACCTTGATTCCATTCGCTGATTACGCCTTTAACCGTGCACACAGCGCTGGCTATGGCGTCGTCTCCTTCTGGACTGCCTACTTAAAGGCAAACTTCCCAACCGAATATATGGCAGCACTGCTGACGAGCGTTCGCGATGATAAGGATAAGAGCGCGCTCTACCTCAGCGAATGCCGCCGCATGGGTATTAAGGTCCTGCCTCCGGATGTCAATGAATCGGAGTCGGATTACACCCCACGCGGTACCGATATCCGCTTTGGACTCAGCGCTATCCGCAACGTGGGCGAGAATGTCACCGCCTCAATCGTTGCTGCGCGCAAGGAGAAGGGCCGTTACACATCATTCGGCGACTTCTTAGCGAAGGTGGATCAACAAGTCTGCAATAAGAAGACGATTGAATCTCTGATTAAGTCAGGCGCCTTTGACTCACTCGGTCATAGTCGTCGTGGCTTGATGATGGTCTACCTCACTGCAATTGATTCGGTGATGGAGAGCAAACGAGCTGAATCGATCGGTCAATATGATCTCTTTGGTGCTACGCAAGAGAATTCTTCTGTCAGCGGCGTTGAATTAGATATTCCAAAAGATGAATGGGAGAAATCACTTCTCCTTAGTTATGAACGAGAGATGCTCGGGCTTTATGTATCTGACCACCCTCTCTTCGGTGTCGAACATATCCTTCGCGCAGCTGTCGATATGCCTATCTCTGGCCTTTCAGATGATTCGGTGGGACACGATGCTGTTGTCTCCATCGGTGGACTTGTTACTCAGGTGCAACGAAAAGTCTCGAAGAATGGTAATTCGTGGGCGATCGTAACGATCGAAGACCTCGAAGGCTCTGCAGATGTGATGTTCTTTGCCAATACCTACACGACCCACGCCATGAATCTCGTTGAGGATCGGGTTGTTGTCATTCGTAGTCGAATTGATCGCCGCGAAGAGAACGTGCGTGTTACCGCACTTGATATGTCGATGCCCGATGTTAGTGCGGCTCCAACTGGTCCAGTGGTGATCACTCTAGATTCTGCTCGCGTTACTGCTCCGATTGTGGAGCGAATGAAGGAGATTCTTCGATCACACCCTGGTAATAGAGAAGTGCATCTTCGGATTGAAGATGGCAAGGGAAGTACGGTGATGACGATCGACGATAAGTTGCGTGTGACTTCCTCACCAAGCCTTTCAGCTGATTTGAAGCAGATTCTGGGTGCGGACTGCCTGCTCTCATAGTCTGGAGTGCGTGCCGTTATTGATGTGCGGGCTAGGGGGAGCGAACCTCTAGACTTGCCTCGTGAGCAACAACTCCCTTGATATCCGAACCGTCGACCTTCGTGGCTCGCGGCTCTCTAAATCTGCCTATCAAGCCAAGTTGCCTCGAGCTCAATTAGATATTGCAACCGCTATGCGGGCGATCGAACCAATCCTTGAACAAGTGAAGAATGGCGCCGAGGCTGATCTCATCGCCTTGGGAGAGAAGTTCGACGGAGTAAAGCCACCACAGATCAGAGTTCCAGAGTCAGTGATTACTGAATCACTCGCAACACTTGATCCAAAGGTTCGCACCGCACTTGAAGAGGCGATTCGTCGAGTGACGAAGGTCCATTCCGATCAAGCTCGAGGTGTCACACGCACTGAGGTTGTAGATGGCGCGAGTGTCGAACAACGTTGGATTCCGGTAGATCGCGTTGGTCTCTATGTCCCAGGTGGTCGTGCGGTCTATCCAAGCTCAGTCATCATGAATGTTGTACCAGCACAGATTGCAAAAGTCTCAAGCATCGCTGTTGCCTCACCACCGCAGATCGAAAACGGCGGCTACCCGCATCCAACAATCCTTGCTACCTGCGCATTGCTTGGAATCACAGAGGTTTATGCAGTTGGTGGCGCGCAAGCGGTTGCGATGTTCGCCTATGGTGTTGAGGGTCTCTGCGAGAGCGCCGATATGGTCACTGGCCCAGGCAATATCTATGTCGCCGCAGCAAAGCGCGCCCTTCGCGGCAAGATCGGAATTGATTCAGAGGCTGGCCCTACCGAGATCGCTGTACTCGCAGATGAGAGTGCGATTGCGAGTGAAGTTGCAGCTGATCTCATCAGCCAAGCAGAACACGACACTATTGCTGCTTCAGTCCTGGTGACGACATCAGAAACGCTCCTTCGCGATGTGCGAGTCGAACTCGAAACGCGAAGCGCACAGACCAAGCACCACGAGCGAGTGACCATTGCGCTCTCTGGTATTCAATCTGCTTTGGTCTTAGTCGATTCACTCGAACAAGGAATCGATGTGGTGAATGCCTATGCGGCAGAACACCTTGAGTTGATTGTTTCGGACCCTCGTTCAGTCGCTGCGAAAATTAGAAATGCTGGCGCAGTCTTCTTGGGTCGATTCTCACCAGTCTCGCTCGGAGATTACTCCGCCGGCTCCAACCATGTGCTTCCTACGGGAGGATGCGCCTGTCACTCAAGTGGCCTATCTGTGCAGAGCTTCTTGCGCGGTGTGAGCTTTATTGAATATAGCGAAGGTGCCTTTCTTGAGATCGCTGCGAATGTGATCACGCTTGCACATGCTGAGGATCTGCCAGCGCATGGCGAAGCGATCAGTGTTCGCGTTGAAAATCTAGGAGAGGGTCGCTAATGGAGAACCACGATTCAAATAAGTGGCCTTCCTGGTTACCGCTTCGAAATAATCTCCGAAGTTCATCGCCTTATGGCGCGCCGCAACGCCCTGAATTGATCTCACTGAATACAAATGAGAATCCGAATTCACTTCCTACCGAAGTACGCGACGCCATGATGGATGCCATCGCTTCAATCGCAGAAGGTCTCAACCGTTATCCAGATCGCGATGCAGTTGCGCTTCGAAGTGCGCTTGCTGGCTATATTAATAACGCATCCGAAACATCATTTGAGGTGCGTAATATCTGGGCTGCCAATGGCAGTAATGAAATTCTTCAGACGCTCTTTCTCGCCTTCGGGGGAGCGGGCCGCACTGCAATAGGTCTCACACCTTCGTATTCAGTCCATCCAATGATTGCGAATATCACCGGAACTTCTTGGATCGTGGGAAGCCGTAATTCAGAGTTCGAAGTCGATGCTCATGGAGCGGCAGCGGGAATTCGCGAAGTGAAGCCAGCTCTCGTCTTTCTGACCACACCGAATAATCCATCAGGCACTCCGACTCCTTTGGCTGATATCGAAGAGATTGCCAGAGCTGCCGGAGATGTTCGTGCGCTCTTAGTCGTGGATGAGGCATATGCGGAATTCTCTGATGAAGAATCAGCAGTAACTCTTATTTGTCGCTACCCGCATGTCGTTGTCTCTCGCACCATGAGCAAGGCCTTCGCCTTTGCAGGAGTTCGCCTTGGTTATCTTGTGGCGAACCCAGCGGTGATTGATGCAATGCTCGTTACTCGTTTGCCGTATCACCTCAGCGCTCTCACGCAAGCGGCTGCACAAGTCGCAATCGAGCATGCTGGAGTTCTTCAGGCTGGCTTGGATGAGATCAAGGTGGAGCGCGAACGAGTAAGAGCAGCGCTGACTTTGGCAGGGCTGAAGCCGCTACCGAGCGCAGCGAACTTCATACTCTTCTCTGGATTTAAAGCGTCGAGCAAAGAGACCTGGCAGGGGATTGTCGATCGCGGAGTTCTTATCAGAGATGTCGGGCTAGAGGGTTACTTACGAGTCACGATCGGAACTCCCGCCGAGAATGATGAATTTTTGGCGGCAATCCACGCATTTGAGTCATAATAAGCACCTATCAATCTGAGACATCAGTAGATCTGAGTACATACAAGAAAGAGGAGTGATGAGCGCACAAGCAGCTCGAGTAGCCACGGTTCTTCGCGAGACTAAAGAATCTAGCGTCCGCGTCGAAATCAATCTCGACGGTAGCGGCCAGATCAACGTTGAGACCGGCGTTCCATTCTTCGACCATATGCTCTCTCAACTTGGTAAGCACTCAGGTTTTGATCTCACCGTTTTGACCAAGGGTGATGTTGATGTCGACTCACACCACAGCGTCGAAGATACCTCGCTCGCATTTGGGCAGGCGCTGCGCGAGGCACTTGGAGATAAGGCAGGCATCCGCCGCTTTGGTGATGCAATGGTTCCACTGGATGAAGTTCTTGTGCAGGCAGCGGTTGACCTATCCGGTCGCCCTTACCTTGTACATCGTCAACCAGAGATTGTTGAACTTATCGGAACCTTCGATACAACTCTTGGTCGCCATATTTGGGAATCAATTGTTGCCGAAGCTCACATCGCACTCCACGTAAGAGTTCTTGAAGGCCGAAATGCACATCACGTCTTTGAGGCGCAGTTCAAGGCAGTCGCACGAGCACTTCGCGATGCCGTCTCTCGCGATGGCGTTGCAGGCATCCCATCCACAAAAGGCGTTCTTTGATAGCGATTCTCGACTACGGATCGGGAAACCTTCGTTCGGCGCAACGCGCATTTGAACTCACAGGGGAGACCGTTCTTATTACTTCCGACCCAGCAGTTGCACTTTCGGCTGATGGTTTAGTGGTTCCAGGTGTCGGTGCCTTCGGAGCCTGCATGGAACAACTCCACGCAATCAATGGCGTTGAGTTAATCCAACAGCGAGTCGCGGCTGGTGGACCAACCCTAGGAATCTGCGTCGGGATGCAGATCCTCTTCACTTCAGGAGTCGAAAAGGGAGACCACGCGGGAGTCGGAATCTTTGCTGGTGAAGTCTCACCGATCAAAGCTCCTGTACTTCCACATATTGGCTGGAATACTGTTGAAGCTGCAGCTGGTTCAGTGCTCCTTCGTGGAGTCGAGGAAGAGTCCTTCTACTTTGTTCATTCCTATGCAGCCAAGGGTGAAGTCGCCGGAGCACTCATATCTACCGCTCATTACGGTGAGAGTTTTATCGCTGCTATCGAACGAGACCATGTACGTGCAACACAATTCCACCCAGAGAAGAGTGGACGAGCTGGTGCACAACTTATTCAGAATTGGGTTACGAGCTTATGAGTTCACTCGAATTATTACCTGCGATCGATGTTAAGGGCGGTAAGGCGGTCCGCCTCGTTCAAGGCGAACTCGCTGCTGAGAGCCAATACGGGGATCCACGCGAAGTAGCGTTGGAGTTCCTCGCCGCAGGCGCGGAATGGATCCACCTTGTTGATTTAGATGCTGCCTTTGGCATCGGCAGTAATGCGCAATTGTTAGAGGAAGTTATTAAGAGCGTCGATCTACGAGTCGAACTCTCTGGCGGCATTCGCGATGACGAATCACTTCGCAGAGCACTTGCGACTGGTTGCGAGCGAGTGAATCTTGGTACAGCAGCGCTTGAGGATCCAGAGTGGACTGCAAAGGTAATTGCTGAATTCGGTGATCGCATCGCAGTTGGACTTGATGTCCGCGGCCACACCTTGGCTGCTCGCGGGTGGACGCGCGAAGGCGGAGATCTCTTTGAGACGTTAGCGCGGCTAGATCGCGATGGTTGTGCTCGCTATATCGTCACAGATGTCGCAAAGGATGGCACTCTCACCGGACCAAATCTCGAGTTACTCCGCGAAGTATGTGCAGCGACGTCAAAGCCAGTTGTGGCAAGTGGTGGCGTATCGACGCTCGCTGATCTTGAAGCTATCAAATCTCTCACCGCTATTGGTGTCGAGGGAGCAATTGTTGGTAAGGCGCTCTATGCCGGCGCATTCACGCTGCAAGAAGCGATTGCGACCTGCCGCTAATGCTTGCAAAACGGATCATCCCTTGCCTCGACGTTGCAGGAGGACGCGTTGTCAAAGGCGTGAACTTCCAAAATCTGCGCGACGCCGGTGATCCAGTCGAGCTTGCAAAACTCTACGGCGATGCTGGTGCAGATGAGCTCACCTTCTTAGATATCTCAGCATCGGTGGAAGATCGTTCAACGACTTTAGATATGGTCAGTCGCACTGCAGAGCAAGTCTTCATCCCGCTCACCGTGGGCGGCGGAATCCGTCGAGTAGAAGATGTCGACCAGCTCCTACGAGCAGGCGCAGATAAAGTCTCTATTAATACTGCGGCAATCTCAGAACCCACACTTATTAATCAGATTGCTGATCGTTTCGGCAATCAGGTGCTAGTCCTCTCTGTCGATGCCAGACGCGCGCAGACACCATCTGGGTATGAAGTAACGACTCACGGGGGACGAAAGAGCGCAGGTATTGATGCGCTTGCTTGGGTAGAAGAAGGAATTGCTCGAGGAGTTGGCGAGATTCTTCTTAACTCGATGGATGCTGATGGCACGGGTAACGGATTTGATCTGGAGATGATTCGCGCTGTTCGTGCGATCGCTTCGGTTCCTGTCATTGCAAGTGGTGGCGCCGGAAAGATCGAAGATTTCGCCCTCGCCTTGGATGCGGGTGCGGACGCCCTGCTCGCAGCGAGCGTCTTCCACTTTGGCACCTTCACGATTGAAGCGGTTAAGGCAGATCTTGCTGCTCGAGGGTATTCAATCCGCCTCTAACCAGAAATAGGGCAGAATACGGACATGTCCTCATCGCCCATCGAAATCCCGCAAGAGATCGAAGCCCTCTTTTCGCGCGGTGAGCTGATTGCGGCGATCGCGCAAGATTCCACAAGCGATGAAATCCTTATGCTCGCGTGGATGAACCGCGAGGCGTTGGTGCAGACGTTGAGCACCTCTCGAGTCACGTACTGGAGCAGAAGCCGAAATGAGATCTGGGAGAAGGGTCTGACATCTGGCCATACCCAGCGCTTGATCTCTATCTCATACGACTGCGACGGCGACGCTCTTCTTTTAAAAGTCGAACAGACCGGCGCGGCCTGCCATACCGGTGAAAAAACGTGCTTCCATCGAGAGATCGATCTTCACTCATGATGACGATTGAAGAGTTTCGTCAGCATGCTGCCTCACATAATGTCATTCCAGTATGGCGCTCAATCCTCGCCGATCAGGAGACTCCACTCACGGTCTACCGCAAACTTGCCGGTCGAAGAAGCGGCACCTTTCTCCTGGAATCGGCCGAACATGGTGGGGCTTGGTCTAGGTACTCCTTTATCGGAGTAAATAATCTTGCAACTCTCACCGAAGAGAATGGCCTCGCGATCTGGAAGGGGAGAGCACCTGCCGGAGTCCCTCAAGGTATTGATCCACTCGAAGCGTTGAAGATCACTGCGGCCCATCTGAAGAGTCCCACTATTCCAGGGTTACCTCCGCTGACTGGCGGTCTTGTTGGTTATGCCGGTTACGAGATTGTCAGACGACTCGAGAAACTTCCTACGATCGCGAGCGCCGATCTTGATCTACCCGAGATCGCATACATGCTCACATCAGATCTCGCTGTCTTTGATCACCTCACCGGCTCGCTGACGCTCATCGCAAATGCGATCAATTGGGATGGAACATCCGAACGGATCGATGAGGCTTACAACGAATCACGTGCCCGGTTAGATCAGATGGTTGCAGCGTTGAATACACCAACCGAACCATCTATCTGGGAGCCATTAGAAAAGGTAGAGCCTGCCTTCACACGTAATATCTCATCGGATGATTACCGATCAAAGGTTGAAGAGATCAAAGAAGAGATTAGATCGGGTGAAGCTTTCCAAGTTGTTCTTTCACAACGCTTTACGATGGATGCAACTGCCGATGCCTTTGATATCTATCGCACTTTGCGACTTCGCAATCCAAGCCCTTATATGTACCTCTTTAGGTTTGACGATGGGTTAGAGATTGTTGGCTCTAGTCCTGAGGCACTAGTAAAGATTTCAGGCGATGAAGTTATGGTCCATCCAATCGCTGGCACGCGTCCACGATCACAGGATCCAGATACTGATCAACGAACAGGTGAAGAGCTCTTAGCTGATCCGAAGGAGCGAGCCGAGCACTTGATGCTCGTTGACCTTGGGCGAAATGATCTAGGACGAGTATGTGAGCCAGGATCAGTTGAAGTTGTTGAGTTCATGCACCTCGAGCGATACTCGCACGTGATGCACATCGTCTCTACTGTGATTGGAAAACTCTCACAGCGTTCAACTCCGGCAGATGCGCTCTTTGCAGTCTTCCCAGCTGGCACGCTCTCTGGTGCCCCAAAGCCGCGAGCAATGGAGATTATCGAAAGCCTTGAGCCGACCCGTCGAGGTATTTATGGTGGAACCATCGGATACTTTGATTTCTGCGGAAATATTGATTCATGTATTGCGATTCGTACCGCAGTTCTCAAAGATGGCAAGGGATATGTACAGGCTGGAGCCGGCATCGTTGCAGACTCTGTCGCGGAATCCGAAGATCTCGAATGCCAACATAAGGCAGCAGCGGTACTTGGCGCGATCGCTTCCGCTAATCACTTAGTGAGGACTGTATGAATAAGAATCTCCTTTTGATGTCATTAATCATCGTCTCTGGATTGCTCCTTAGACGGTCTGTGAAGAGCGAGAAGAAGCGTCGTTACGATCGCAAGCCACAAACGCCGTGGTCCGCTCTGAATGAAGATAAAGATCCAACGTTATGAGTGATGTCCTTACCTCGATCATTGAAGGCGTCTTAGAAGACCTCGATCGTCGTTCGATCCCAATGTCTCAATTACAGGCCCAACTACGAGATGCTGGCCAATTGCGTGGTGCGAAAGCTGCGCTGACTGGCACAGATATGAAGATCATCTCAGAAGTGAAGAGGGCATCTCCTTCCAAAGGAGATCTCAGTGAGATTGCCGATCCAACTTCGCTTGCGCTGCGCTACGAAGATGCCGGAGCGTCAGTGATCAGCGTATTGACGGAGGAGCGCCGCTTTAAGGGTTCGATCAAAGATTTCACCGATGTTCGATCGGCCGTCCATATTCCCATGCTCCGTAAAGATTTCATTGTGACTGAATATCAAGTAATCGAGTCGCGCATTCTTGGTGCGGATTTGCTCCTATTAATCGTTGCTGGATTGACCCAGTCCCAGTACATCGACTTTCATCAGATGGCTCGAGAGTTAGGGATGGATGTTTTAGTCGAGATTCACAATCAAGAAGAGCTCGAACGAGCACTTGAAGTAAAGCCAGAGATCATTGGCGTGAACTCTCGCAACCTCAAGACCCTCGATGTAAGTCCAGCTGCTTTTCATGAGCTCCTTCCAATGATTCCAACAGGAATCATCAAGGTCGCTGAATCTGGAATCTCAGAGCGCTCGGAAGTTGAGACGGTAGAAGAACTCGGCGCACATGCAATTTTGGTGGGGGAGACGCTCGTTCGAGCGGGCGATCCTCGTGCTGCAATATCTAGACTGCTTGGTCGCTAGCCTGCTGGTACTTTAAGCCTATGAATCTCAAGGCGAGCACGGAAGAGTCAGCGATCCTTGGGCACTTTGGCAGTTACGGCGGAAGATTCGTCCCAGAGGCACTGATCGGTGCCCTCGATCAACTTGAGGCAGCCCACCTTGCCGCAAAGAGTGATCCAACCTTCCAAGCTGAACTCGCAGATCTGCATCGCACCTACACCGGTCGACCAAGCATCATTACTGAAGCTAAGCGATTCGCTGAGCATGCAGGTGGTGCCCGAATCTTCTTAAAGCGTGAAGATCTCAATCACACCGGCAGCCATAAGATCAATAACGTTCTTGGACAAGCTCTTCTCACTAAGCGCATGGGAAAGAAGCGCATTATCGCTGAGACCGGAGCAGGTCAGCATGGTGTTGCATCAGCTACTGCCGCTGCACTTATGGGTCTTGAGTGTGTTGTCTATATGGGTGAAGAAGATACAAAGCGTCAAGCACTCAACGTTGCACGAATGAAGTTGCTTGGTGCAGAAGTTGTCCCCGTTACACAAGGTTCACGAACTTTGAAAGATGCGATCAACGAGGCGATGCGCGACTGGGTCACAAATGTTGAATCAACTCACTATCTTCTCGGCACCGTTGCCGGTCCACATCCATTCCCTGAAATGGTGCGAGATTTTCATCGCATCATTGGCGTAGAGGCGCGTGCTCAAATGCTCGCTGAAGTTGGTCGCCTGCCAGATGCAGTCCTTGCATGTGTAGGTGGAGGTTCAAATGCCATTGGAATTTTCCATCCCTTTATCGATGATGCTGATGTACGCCTGATCGGATTTGAAGCAGGCGGAAGTGGCATTGCATCAGGCAAGCATGCTGCGACTATCACTGGCGGAACACCGGGCGTTCTCCACGGAACTCGCACCTATGTACTTCAGGATGCGAATGGCCAGACCGTCGAATCACATTCCATCTCTGCTGGTCTCGATTACCCAGGCGTTGGACCAGAGCATGCCTATCTGCACGATATCGGCCGTGCCGAGTACCGCGCCATTAATGATGATGAGGCGATGGCCGCGTTCTCACTGCTTTCAAAGACCGAGGGCATTATTCCTGCGATTGAGACCGCGCACGCACTTGCTGGCGCACTCATCGTTGGCCGCGAACTTGGTCCGGATGCAATCTTGCTTATTAATAACTCTGGCCGAGGCGATAAGGATGTTCAGACAGCGGCCCAGTACTTTGGAATTCCGTTGTAATGGTCTCGTACTCAACACCGTTATCCGAGCTATTTCTTAAGACAAAGGCTGAGAACCGAGCTGCACTAATTGGATACCTACCAGCCGGATTTCCGACAATCGCTGACTCTTCAAAAGTTATTGCCGCTATGGTCGAAGGTGGCGTTGATGCGATCGAGATCGGTTTTCCGTATAGCGATCCAGTAATGGATGGACCGATTATTCAGAACGCAGCTGAGCAATCTCTCAAGCAGGGGACTGGTGCATCAGATGTCTTCGATCTTATGGCTGCCACAACAAAGCTTGGCGTGCCGGCAGTTGTGATGACATATTGGAACCCCATTGAAAAATATGGAGTGGATGATTTTGCGAAATCTCTTAAGGCAGCAGGTGGGTCTGGCGTGATTACACCTGATCTGACTGTTGAGGAATCGGGTCGATGGGCTTCGGCATCTGAGAATTCAGAGATCAACCGGATCTACGTTGTCGCACCGAGCACCTCTGATCAGCGAATGCCGCTCGTTACATCACAATGTTCTGGGTTTATTTATGCCGCTTCTCTCATGGGCGTCACCGGAACGCGTACATCCGTTTCGGGAGATGCCAGATCGCTCGTCGCGAGAATTCGCGAAACTAGCACGCTTCCCATTGCAGTCGGGCTCGGCGTCTCTAATGCAGCACAAGCACATGAAGTCGCAGATTACGCTGATGGAGTCATCGTCGGATCTGCCTTCATTCGCGAGGTTCAAGAGAGCGGATCGATCGATGAGGCGTGTACGCGAGTTCGCGAACTCGCACGTTCCCTGTCGGCTGGAGTTCGACGCTAATGTCATTCTCAAAAGTGCAACCATGGATCACACTCGCTGGTCGCATTCTTCTTGGAGTTGTCCTCGTCCTCGCCGGTTATCTCAAGGCGAAGTCACCAGCAGAAGCTCAGATGGCGGTTCGGGCCTATGACGTTCTCCCTGTAAGCATCGCCAACTTCTTTGGGTTAGCCCTCCCGTGGCTTGAGATGGGTGCAGGACTGCTCCTCATCGCTGGATTGGCCGTTCGTTATAGCGCCCTCTTTGGCGGCGCCTTGATGCTCCTCTTTGTAGTGGCGATCTCTCAAGCGTGGGCTCGTGGCCTCACGATCGATTGTGGCTGCTTTGGCGGCGGGGGACAGGTCGCCGCTGGCCACACCAAGTATCTGCAGGAGATTCTGAGAGACCTTGGGCTGACTCTGACCGGCGTTTTTCTCTACCGCTTCCCGCAGGGTAAGTTTGGAATTGATAGATTTGAAAGTACATCAGAGCTAGGGGATGCCAGTGAGCGATAAGAAGAAGGCAAGCAAGGCGAAAGATACGACGAATCGCAATATTGCGATCGGCATGGTCATCTTCGTCGTTCTCGTGGGAGTGATCTTCTCTGTTCTCTCAAATAAGACAAATAGCAAGGTATCGATTCCTGCTACGGTCTCGGCGACTGATGGATATGGCATTGTCTTCAATAAGGATGCCAAGGTGAAGGTCGATATCTGGGAAGATTTCCAGTGCCCACATTGCAAAGATTTTGAATCCGTCGCAGGCGATTACATCAATGGTTTGGTTCGTGCTGGAAAGATCAGAGCGGTTTATCACCCAATGACCTTTATTGGACCAGAGTCTGTCCTCGCTGCAGCCGCGGCTGCATGTACTGCTGATTCCGGTAAATTCCTCAATATGCACGCCGCGCTCTACAACAACCAGGCCGCGACGGAAAACTCAGGAGCATGGACAAACGCAACACTCAAACTTCTTGCCATTACAGCCGGAGATACCAGTAAGGCAACGGGCTCTTGTATCGATTCTGGAAAGTACACGAACTGGACGAATAACGTTGAAGCTGATGCCGCAAAGAAGAATGTAAATTCTACTCCAACGATGTTTATCAACGGCAAGCAGCTCAATCAGGCTCACTACTTGGATCTCGCGGCACTCAAGGCGGATTTCGCAGCAGCTGGAGTCAAGTAAAACTAGTGAAGAGTTTTATCCCAACGCCATCGCACTCCGCGGTGGCGTTGGGTCCTTTTACAGTACATTTTTATGCGCTCTGCATTCTCGTAGGTGTGATCACCGCCATTACGATTGGTCGAAGTCGTTACGTGCGCAGTGTTGGGAATCCAGATGAGATCACCGATGTGGCGATATTTGCAATCCCGGCTGGAATTATCGGCGGCAGGATTTATCACGTCATCACATCTCCAGAGCGATACTTTGGAAGTAATGGCCACCCATTAGATGCCGTAAAGATCTGGGATGGTGGGATGGGAATCTGGGGTGCAATTGCACTCGGAACCCTCGTTGCATATCTGATCTTCAGATCGCGCGATCGATCGCTCACCTTTGCAGAATTCGCGGATGCGCTTGCGCCAGGGCTATTGATTGCACAAGCGATTGGCCGCCTCGGTAACTGGTTTAATGGTGAACTCTTTGGCGGGCCAACCCAACTGCCGTGGGGTTTGAAGATACCTCTCGAGCTTCGCCCGGCTGGCTTTGAAAACTATGAAACCTTTCATCCCACCTTCCTCTACGAAGGTCTCTGGTCGTTGATCTGCGCATTTGCGCTGATCGCACTCACGAAGCGCTGGCAAACTCAGTCAGGGAATCTCTTTCTCGCCTATATCGCCCTCTACTGCCTGGGTCGATCTGGCACGGAGTATCTGCGAATTGATCAGGCCGAGCACATCTTGGGGCTTCGCCTCAATGAGTGGGTGAGCCTGCTCGGATTAATTCTCTCTTCATTCACCATTCTCCATAGGCATCGAAAGTACGAGCGAGGTATCATCACCTCATGATTGAAGATGTCTACCAACGCAATCTCCACCACAAGACTCACAACGCGGGTTGGTTGCGAGCTGCTGTGCTCGGTGCGAACGATGGTTTGGTTGCGACCGCATCGCTGATGATCGGAATTGCCACTGCTGCTCCAAAGGCGAGCCTGACCGTGACTGGTGTTGCTGCAATCGCAGCGGGTGCCATGTCAATGGCAGTTGGCGAGTACATCTCGGTTCAATCGCAGAGTGATATCGAAGAGAGTGATCGTCGGATGGAGATCGAGCATCTGGCAGCAGATCCAGAGGGCGAAGAGGCCGAACTCGCACAGATCTACGTCGAGCGCGGACTCTCACCTGAACTTGCGAAAGAGGTCGCTCGTGTTATGCACGAGAAGGACCCACTTGAGGCTCACCTTCGCGATGAACTCGGACAGTTCGAGCACACCAAGGCGCGCCCAGTCCAAGCGGCCATCGCCTCAGCGATCTCATACACCGCCGGCGGAGTAGTCCCGCTCTTCGGGGCTCTGCTCTGGCACTTCTCGCACAAATCCATGGGAATTGTGATCGCGACCATGCTCGGCCTAGCCGCGACCGGGGCTATTAGCTCACGCCTTTCTGGATCGAAGCTGCCCATCACTATCTTGCGCGTCACAATTGGCGGCGGAATAGGCATGGCAATTACAGCTGGAATTGGCTCGCTGGTTCACCTTTCTGGCCTCTAATTGGTAGCCTTTCCTACTTGCTGATTCAGGGTCTCGGCTTCACCGCAGCCCCAACCAGCAGTTAACGAAGTTCAAGTTCTGGGCCATTGTCGTCCCTCCCGTTCACCCGCAATTAGCTGAACACTTTATGTATGACAATGGGAGATACCGTGACTCTTTTCAGTGCACTGCCAGCCTCACAGGGGCTTTATAACCCTGCCGACGAACATGATGCATGTGGCGTCGCTCTGGTCGCAACACTGAATAAGGTAGCAACGCACGAGATCGTCGCCCAGGCACTTGAAGCACTTCGCAATCTCGAACACCGCGGCGCAACTGGCGCCGAACCAGATAGTGGTGATGGCGCAGGAATTCTTATTCGTATCCCAGATGAGTTCTACCGTGAAGTCGCCGGATTTACTCTTCCAGCAGCCGGAAGCTACGCCACTGGAATCGCATTTATCGATCCATCCTTCTCTGATTACGAAGCGATCCGTGAAATTGTTGAAGCAGAGAACGCAACAGTTCTTGGCTGGCGCGAACTTCCTATCGATTCCGCAGGACTGGGCAGAACTGCGCTCTCTGTGATGCCAAAGTTCATGCAGATCTTTATCGCGGGCAAGAAGAGTGAATCAGGTCTTGATCTCGATCGCCTCGCCTTCGTTATCCGCAAGCGGATCGAACACGCTCTTCCTATTTATTTCCCATCACTCTCATCTGCGACCATCGTCTACAAAGGTATGTTGACTACTGGGCAGCTTGAAGAATTCTTCCCAGATCTCTCCGATGCCCGCGTAAAGTCTCCGCTCGCACTCGTTCACTCACGCTTCTCTACTAATACCTTCCCATCATGGCCACTTGCTCACCCATATCGTTTTATCGCACATAACGGTGAGATCAATACCGTAAAGGGAAACCGGAACTGGATGCGTGCGCGTGAAGCTTTGCTATCAAGTGACCTGATTCCTGGTGATATCACTCGCATCTTCCCAATTGTCGATGCCGAAGGAAGCGATACCGCATCATTTGATGAAGTACTCGAGCTCCTCTATCTCGGCGGCCGCTCACTTCCTCATTCCATCTTGATGATGATTCCTGAAGCGTGGGAGAACCATGCGACGATGTCGAAGGAGCGCAGAGATTTCTACGCCTTCCATGCATCGATGATGGAGCCATGGGATGGCCCAGCATGCGTCACCTTTACCGATGGCAAGCAAGTAGGTGCTGTTCTTGATCGCAATGGTCTACGCCCATCGCGCTTCTGGGTAACAGATGATGGTCTCGTTGTACTCGCCTCTGAAGTTGGCGTGCTCGATATTCCGGCAGAGAAAGTCGTTCGCAAGGGTCGACTACAACCTGGTCGTATGTTCCTTGTTGATATTGAAGCTGGCCGCATCATTGAAGATGATGAGATCAAGGATCAACTAGCAACTGCGCAACCATATGGCCAGTGGCTTCAAGATGGTCTCGTCAAACTCTCTGATCTACCAGCACGCGAACACATCATCTATCCGCATTCATCTGTTGTTCGTAGACAGCGTGCATTTGGATATACCGAAGAAGAACTTCGCGTCATTATCGCACCGATGGCACGCAATGGCCTCGAACCACTTGGCTCTATGGGAACTGATACGCCAATCGCTGCGCTCTCCGATAAGCCACGTTTGATCTACGACTACTTTGCCCAACTCTTTGCTCAGGTGACAAACCCACCGCTTGATGCAATTCGTGAAGAACTCGTCACGAGCCTTGGGGGAAGTATCGGACCTGAGTCCAATCTGCTCTCACCTGGTCCACAATCCTGCCGACAGATCGCGCTCGATTTCCCAGTGATCGATAATGATGAACTTGCAAAGATCATTCACGTTAACGCTGATGGCGATCACCCTGGATTTGAAGCACACGTAGTTCGCGGACTCTTCCCGGCAAGTGGTGGGGGAGAAGCGCTTCGTGAGCGCATCAACGAAATTCGCCAAGAAGTCTCCGAGGCGATCGCAAATGGCGCGCACATCATCGTTCTCTCTGACCGAGATGGCGATGCCGAAGATGCACCGATTCCATCACTTCTCCTTACCTCTGCGGTTCATCATCACTTGATTCGCGAGAAGACTCGTACTCAAGTCGGCCTCATTGTTGAATCAGGTGAAGTACGTGAAGTTCACCATGTCGCTCTGCTCATCGGTTTCGGTGCAGCAGCAGTTAACCCATATCTTGCGATGGAGTCAGCGGAAGATCTCGTTCGCCAGGGCGTCATTACTGGAATCACTCCAGAGAAGGCGGTCGCAAACCTCATTAAGTCACTCGGTAAGGGTGTCTTAAAGGTGATGTCGAAGATGGGTATCTCCACCATCGCCTCCTACACAGGCGCACAGGTCTTCGAAGCTATCGGTCTCTCTCGTGAAGTTGTTGACGAATACTTCGTCGGCCTCACCTCACGCCTTGGTGGCGTCTCACTCGATGTCATTGCTGAAGAGACGATCAAGCGCCATCACATTGCCTACCCACCAGGGGGAGAAGTTCCAGGAACAAAGAAGTTGCCGATCGGTGGCGAGTATCAGTGGCGTCGCGATGGCGAGCCACACCTCTTTGATCCAGAGACGGTCTTCACCTTGCAGCACTCAACTCGTGCAAAGCGTTATGACATCTTCAAGCGTTACACCCGCCATATCGATGATCAATCAACGCGCTTGATGACCTTGCGCGGACTCTTTGAGTTCAAGGAGGGTATCCGCCCATCTGTTCCTCTTGATCAAGTTGAACCAGCATCATCGATCATCAAGCGCTTTGCTACCGGTGCGATGTCATACGGTTCGATCTCACAAGAGGCACATGAGACCTTAGCGATTGCTATGAACCGCATCGGCGGTAAGTCGAATACTGGTGAAGGTGGCGAAGATCCAGATCGCTTCACTCGCGATGCAAATGGCGATCTACGACGCTCAGCTGTTAAGCAAGTTGCCTCAGGTCGATTTGGTGTCACATCAAATTACCTCGTCAACGCTGATGATATTCAGATCAAGATGGCACAAGGTGCAAAGCCCGGTGAAGGTGGGCAGTTGCCTGGCAACAAGGTCTACCCATGGATCGCACAAGTGCGTTACTCAACACCTGGCGTTGGACTTATTTCACCACCTCCGCATCACGATATCTACTCGATTGAAGATCTTGCTCAACTCATTCACGATCTTAAGAATGCGAACCGAAACGCTCGCGTCCACGTCAAGCTCGTTGCTGAAGTTGGCGTCGGAACCGTTGCTGCAGGTGTCTCAAAGGCGCATGCTGACGTTGTTCTGATTTCAGGTCACGATGGCGGAACCGGCGCATCACCGCTCACATCTTTGAAGCATGCTGGCGCTCCATGGGAGCTTGGTCTTGCAGAGACGCAACAGACTTTGATGCTCAACGGTCTACGCGATCGCATCGTTGTACAGGTTGATGGTCAGATGAAGACCGGCCGCGATGTGGTCATTGCTGCACTTCTTGGTGCAGAAGAGTTCGGTTTTGCGACTGCACCACTTGTTGTTTCTGGTTGCGTCATGATGCGCGTATGCCATCTTGATACCTGCCCAGTAGGTGTTGCGACTCAGAACCCCGAATTGCGTGCTCGCTTCTCTGGTAAGCCAGAGTTCGTTGAGACCTTCTTCGAATATATCGCTGAAGAAGTTCGGGAGTGGTTGGCCAAACTTGGTTTCCGCACTATCGATGAAGCGATCGGTCAGGTCGAACTCCTTGACACCAAGGCAGCTATTGATCACTGGAAGGCGAGCGGACTCGATCTCGCACCATTACTTGCAGCTCCTGCAAGCATGGCCTATCCAGATCGCAAGAACACAACTACCCAGGATCATGGCTTAGATGCAGCTCTTGATAATGAATTGATCAAGCTCGCATCGGCTGCGCTCATGGATGCAAAGCCTGTAAAGCTCTCAGTCGATGTTCGCAATGTGAACCGTACTGTTGGCACGATGCTCGGTGCCGAACTCACCCGCAAGTACGGGGGAGAAGGACTACCGGATAACACCATCGACATCACGCTCAACGGCGCAGTCGGTCAATCTCTCGGCGCCTTTGTGCCGAAGGGAATCACGCTTCGACTATTCGGAGATGCTAATGACCATGTCGGCAAGGGACTCTCAGGCGGACGAGTCATCGTGCGTCAGAGCGAGAAGGCGATTGTTAAGTCAGAAGAGAATGTCATCGCCGGAAACGTCGTTGGTTACGGCGCCACAAGTGGTGAGATCTTCATTCGCGGCATCGTCGGCGAGCGTTTCTGCGTGCGTAACTCTGGTGTGACTGCAATTGTTGAAGGCGTTGGCGATCACGGTTGTGAATATATGACCGGTGGTACGGCGGTCGTTCTCGGACAGACTGGCCGCAACTTTGCAGCCGGCATGTCAGGTGGACGCGCCTTTGTACTCGATCTCGATCCACGTCTTGTAAATACCGAGATGGTGGATGTGCTTGCCCTTCCGGCCGATCAAGAGCTACGTGTCAAGGAGTTGATCTCCCGCTTTGCCGATGAGACTGGCTCAGTGGTAGCGCAAACCTTGGTCAGCGATTGGGATGCGGGGAAGAATCGCATCTCACTTGTTATGCCTCGCGACTATGCGCGCGTGCTTGCAGCGATGGAGCGTGCTGAACGCGAAGGACTCGATGTTAATAAAGTAGTTATGGAGGCATTGTAAAAATGGCTGATCCAAAGGGATTCCTTACTACACCGCGTCAGACACCAACGCGCCGTCCTGTTGATGTTCGCATCAAGGATTGGAAAGAGGTCTACGAGCCACAAGAGTTCGGTGATCTTCAAAAGCAGGCGGGTCGCTGCATGGATTGCGGTATCCCGTTCTGTCATAACGGGTGTCCGCTCGGAAACTTGATTCCAGAGTGGAACGACTTAATCTGGCGCGGAGAGAAGCGCGAGGCGATCGATCGTCTCCACGCAACAAATAACTTCCCAGAGTTCACCGGCCGTCTCTGCCCAGCTCCATGCGAGACTGCATGTGTCGTTGGAATCAATGCAGATGCTGTCACCATCAAGCAGGTAGAACTTCGTACCATCGAAGAGGCTTTTGGGGCTGGCGTGGTTACTCCACTCCCACCAGATCGCTTAACAGGTAAGACTGTTGCTGTTATCGGATCGGGTCCAGCTGGATTAGCAGTAGCGCAGCAACTCACTCGAGCCGGCCACACCGTTGCCGTCTATGAGCGTGCAGATCGGATCGGTGGATTGCTCCGATACGGAATTCCTGAGTTCAAGATGGAGAAGTCGATCGTAGATCGTCGCCTCGCCCAGATGGAGGCGGAAGGAACTCGCTTTAGAGCTGGTGTAAACGTCGGTGTAGATATCACTGGCGATCAACTTCGTTCTAAGTATGACGCTGTTGTGCTTGCCGTTGGTTCAACGAATTGGCGCGATATTCAAGTTCCAGGTCGTGAGTTAAAGGGCATCTATCAAGCGATGGAGTATCTGCCTTGGGGTAATAAGCAGGGACTCAATGAATTAGATGGCACACCTGCAATCAACGCGACCGGAAAGCATGTCGTGATTCTTGGCGGTGGCGACACTGGCGCTGATTGCCTCGGCACGGCAATCCGACAAGGTGCAGCGAGCGTCACTCAACTTGAGATCATGCCTCGTCCAACAGAAGAGCGTCCTGATTCACAACCATGGCCAACATATCCGATGATCTATCGAGTGAGTTCAGCGCACGAAGAGGCAGGCGAGCGTCTCTATGCCGTCTCAACGGAGAAATTCCTCGGTGATGCTGATGGAAATCTTCGCGCCTTGCAACTCGTTGAAACAGAATTTATTAACGGAAAGTTTGAGAAGGTTGAAGGGTCAGAGAAGGAGATCCCAGCTGACCTCGTCTTCTTGGCGATGGGCTTCGTTGGTCCCGAGAAGAGCGAACTCCTCTCACAATTAGAAGTAGAACTCGATGAGCGCGGAAATGTGAAGCGAGATCTCACCTATGCCACGAACATTGATGGCGTCTTCGTTGCTGGCGATGCTGGCCGCGGACAATCATTGATCGTCTGGGCGATTGCTGAAGGACGTAGTTGTGCATCAGCTGTTGATGCGTACTTAGAGGGATCAACGCAATTGCCTGCACCGATCTTGCCTACCGCGCGACCATTGATGGTGTAGTTCACTCTGAATTCTTCTCAATCCACGTTAAAACAGAGGATTACCGCAGGGTAATAGATTAAGGTTGAACTATGCGTAGAGCGAAAATTGTATGCACGATGGGCCCAGCAGTTGAGGCCCCAGAGAAGATCGACGAACTTATTGCAGCTGGCATGAATATGGCCCGCCTCAATCTCTCACACGGGGGATACGAGGAGCACCAAGCTCGCTTCGATGGCGTCCGCGCCTCGGCAGCGAAGAGTGGCAAAGCCGTCGCTATCTTGGTCGATCTTCAAGGTCCAAAGATTCGTCTCGCCCGCTTTAAGGATCGCCCACACGAGCTCTTCCGTGGCGATATCTTCACCATCACAACAGATGATGTAGAAGGCACAAAGGAGCGTTGCGGAACGACCTACAAGGGTCTTCCTGGTGACTGCAAGCCTGGTGACCGGATTCTCATCGACGATGGCAAGGTCTCAGTCGAAGTTGTCGAAGTAAAGGGCAACGATGTCGTCACCAAGGTGACGCAACCTGGTTTCGTCTCAAACAATAAAGGCATCAACCTTCCAGGTGTTGCAGTCTCGGTTCCTGCAATGTCTGAGAAAGATATTGATGACCTTCGATGGGGGCTACGCGCCGGAGCAGATTTCATCGCACTCTCATTTGTACGTGATGCAAAAGATATCGATGACGTTCATGCGATCATGGATGAGGTTGGAATCCGTCGTCCCGTTATTGCAAAGATCGAGAAGCCACAGGCGGTTGAGAATCTTGCAGAGCTCGTTGCAGCATTCGATGGCATCATGGTTGCTCGCGGCGAC
>JBAXMU010000015.1:0-24811 GCA_037134155.1 Actinomycetes bacterium | reverse complement strand
GCAACATCGATATTTGCTTCTGGCTTGATGTAACCGAAACGGATGTTAAATCCATGTCCGAAGAAGAGCGCTGAACCTGGCTTGAGGTTTGGCTTAATTGAGTCGTTGTAGATGTGGCGCTGGACGTGATCTGGCGCAAGGAGCATGACAACATCTGACTCTTTGACTGCATCTGCAACTGAGAGAACGCGAAGGCCTTCTGCCTCAGCCTTTGCCTTTGATGCTGAACCATCAGCGAGACCGATGCGAACATCGACGCCACTGTCACGAAGGCTTAGTGCGTGTGCATGGCCCTGTGAGCCGTAGCCAATGACAGCAACCTTCTTCCCCTGAATGATCGAGAGGTCTGCATCTTCATCATGATATTGAGTTGCCACTTGGTGTTGCCTTCCTTTAGGTGAATCGATCGATTAATTGAACTTCTCAGTGATACGTAGCCCGCGCTCCATTGCGACAAGCCCCGATTGGACTAATTCCTTAATGCCGTAAGGCTCAAGTACTCGTAGGAGCGCCTGAATCTTCTCGGCATTTCCGGTTGCTTCGATTGTGACCGCATCTTGTGCGACATCGACGACCTTGGCACGGAATAACTGAACGGTTTCAAGGACTTGAGAGCGGTTCTCAGGGGTCGTTGATACCTTCACGAGCAAGAGCTCGCGCTGAACTGAGGTCATAGGGTCTAACTCAGTAATAGAGATAACGTTGATCAACTTATCGAGTTGGGCGATGACCTGCTCGAGCGCATGGCCTTCTACATCGATAACAATCGTCATGCGTGAGATATCTGGGTTCTCGGTTGGACCAACAGCGAGGGAATCGATGTTGTAACCACGACGAGAGAAGAGCGAGGCAATACGTGCCAAGACGCCTGGGCTATTTTCAACGAGAACTGAGAGCGTATGTGTCTGTGACATTAGAGCTCCTGCGAATCCCAGACCGGCGCCATTGAGCGCGCGACTGTAATCAAGTCATTCGATGCACCAGCAGCGACCATTGGCCAGACCATGGCATCGCGGTGAACCGAGAAATCGATAACTACTGGACGATCATTGATGGCCATCGCTTCATTGATGACGCGATCGACATCTTCCTTGCGCTCGGCGCGAAGACCGACGCAACCCATCGCTTCACCCAACTTAGCAAAGTCAGGAATGCGCTTTGAGTGGAGTTCGGTATTTGAGTAGCGCTGGTTATAGAAGAGTGTCTGCCATTGGCGAACCATGCCAAGGGATTCATTGTTGATGATCGCAACCTTGATCGGAATATTGTTCAGCGCACAAGTAACGAGCTCTTGGTTTGTCATCTGGAAGCAACCATCGCCATCAATCGCCCATACGACTTTATCTGGAGCGCCGACCTTCGCGCCCATTGCAGCAGGAACTGCATAACCCATAGTTCCTAAGCCACCAGAGTTAAGCCAGGTACGTGGCTTCTCGTAATTAATAAATTGTGAAGACCACATCTGATGTTGACCAACACCTGCGGTGTAGATCGCATCAGGACCAGCAATCTGGCCAAGACGTTGGATGACATATTGTGGCGAGAGCGAACCATCATCGGGTTCATCAAAGCCAAGTGGGAATTGAACACGCCACTCATTGACGGTCTTCCACCAACCAGTGAGATCTGGCTTGCTCTTTGCAAAGGCGGCCTTTACCTCTGGAAGTAAGCCATTGATGCTGTTCTTGAGGTCACCGAGGAGCGCGACATCGACCTTGCGGTTCTTACCGATCTCAGCTGGGTCAATATCGGCATGAATAACCTTCGCATTTGGCGCAAAGGTCGAGAGCTTTCCAGTAACGCGATCGTCGAAACGTGCGCCTAATGTGATGAGTAGATCTGACTTCTGGAGCGCAGTAACTGCCGCAACAGTTCCGTGCATACCTGGCATACCGAGGTGCTGTGGGTGGCTATCTGGGAATGATCCAAGTGCCATCAACGTAGTGACAACTGGTGCGCCAGTGAGTTCGGCAAGGAGCATCAACTCTTTATAGGCATTCGACTTAATAACGCCGCCGCCAACATAAAGAACTGGCGATGTGGATTGTGCAATCAGCGCCGCTGCATCGCGAAGTGCATCTGCGGCTGGGTGCATCACTGGCTTGTAGCCGGCGAGGTTGATAGAGGTTGGGTAATCAAAGGTAGTTTTGAGTTGAAGCGCATCCTTGGCAATATCCACTAAGACTGCGCCCGGGCGACCTGACTCAGCAATATGGAAGGCCTCAGCGATTGCGCGTGCAATATCTTTTGGATCAGTGACTAAGAAGTTGTGCTTGGTGACGGGCATGGTGATGCCTCGGATATCTGCCTCTTGGAAGGCGTCGGTTCCGATTGCACCTGATGAGACTTGACCGGTGATGGCAACAACTGGGACTGAGTCCATCTGCGCATCAGCAAGTGGTGTAACAAGGTTGGTTGCACCAGGGCCTGATGTAGCGATGCAGACGCCGACTCGACCAGTAGCTTGCGCATAACCAGTAGCAGCGTGACCTGCACCTTGTTCGTGGCGAACCAAGATGTGGCGGATCTTTGAATCAAAGATTGGGTCGTATGCAGGAAGGATTGCACCGCCTGGGATACCGAACATGACATCCACGCCTGCGCGCTCCAAAGATTTCACGAGGGCCTGTGCCCCTGTCATCTCTTCACTCATATTCATCTCCTTCCGCTGGTCTCAATCGGTTTACATTCTGGGTAAATGAGAAACCCCTCAGTTTTTCCACTGAGGGGTAGCGCACGTTCTAGTCAGACTAGATCGCGCGCTCTCGAATCACCACTGATGATGTCATGTGCTAATTCTCGCCGACCGATAAGAGGTAGTCAACCCCTGAGATACACATCTCATTATTTGAGAGGCAGCCCCACGGAGAAACTTGGATCAGCTAGTTACGGCTCCTTCTACTTCGGTCGCCTTAGCTAGTTACGGCTCCCTGAGAAGCACTTCCAACGACCTTTGAATACTTCGCGAGAACACCGCGCTTGTACTTATGAGGAATTGGTGAGAAATCCTTACGGCGTTCGGCCATCGTCGCCTCATCGACTAAGAGATCGAGAGTGCGGGCGGTGATATCAATACGGACGATATCGCCATCTCGAACGAATGCGATTGGTCCCCCATCAACTGCCTCTGGTGCAACGTGCCCGACGCATAGTCCAGTTGATCCGCCTGAGAAGCGACCATCAGTGAGGAGCAAGGTCGACTTACCAAGACCTGCACCCTTGATCGCACCAGTGATCATCAACATCTCGCGCATGCCAGGTCCACCCTTTGGACCTTCATAACGAATTACGATGACATCGCCAGCTTGGATCGTTCCATTTTCAAGTGCAGCCATCGCAGCTTGTTCACGTTCAAAGACGCGAGCTGGTCCTTCAAATTTATCTACATCGACACCAGCGGTCTTACATACTGCACCTTCTGGCGCAAGTGATCCACCAAGAATCGTGATGCCGCCACCAGCAGAGAGTGGGCTCTTAATTGCATGGAGCACATCACCATCTGGATCGAGCGGTGTGAGTTCAGCAAGGTTCTCAGCCATTGTCTTACCTGTGACTGTGAGGCAATCACCATGCAAGAAACCAGCATCGAGAAGTGCGCGAAGCACTACTGGGATTCCGCCAACGCGATCAATATCGGTCATAACGTACTTACCAAATGGCTTCAAATCTCCAAGAAGTGGTGTGCGCTCACTGATGCGCTGGAAATCTGCGAGTGTGAGTTCTACTTCTGCCTCATTAGCGATCGCCAAGAGGTGAAGAACCGCATTCGTTGAACCACCGAGTGCCATCACAACAGTGATCGCATTCTCAAAGGCCTTCTTCGTCAAAATATCGCGAGTGGTGATTCCCTGGCGGATGAGCTCAACAACAGCTGCGCCAGCCTTTACTGCGTAATCATCGCGGCGACGATCAACTGCTGCTGGAGATGCTGATCCTGGCAAAGAGAGGCCAATCGCTTCACCGACTGCTGCCATGGTGTTTGCGGTGTACATACCGCCGCAGGCACCTTCACCTGGGCAGATCGCGCGTTCAATCTCATCGACCTTCTCTTGGCTGATAAGACCACGTGCACATGCACCAACTGCTTCAAAGGCATCGATGATGGTGACATCGCGACCATCTACTTGGCCGGCAAGAGTTGATCCAGCATAAACAAAGACGCTCGCAACATCGATACGTGCTGCAGCCATCATCATTCCAGGCAGCGATTTATCGCAACCTGCGAATGTGACCATGCCATCAAGACGTTCGGCCTGCATCACAGTCTCGACTGAATCAGCGATGACTTCGCGTGAGACGAGTGAGAAGTGCATACCTTCGTGGCCCATCGAGATTCCATCAGAGACGGAGATGGTTCCGAATTGCATCGGGAATCCACCAGCATCGATAACACCCTTACGTGATGCCTTCGCAAGGCGATCGAGTGAGAGGTTGCATGGAGTGATCTCATTCCATGATGATGCGATACCGATCTGTGGCTTCTTAAAATCTTCATCCTTCATACCGACTGCGCGGAGCATGCCACGAGCTGGTGCGCGTTCTAGTCCATCAGTCACTAAGCCTGAACGAGGCTTCATTGGATTAATTGGGTTCTTCTCGTCAGACATGATTACCCCTGTCCTAGGTGCTTCAACAACAAATCTTTCACCTTCGCGGCATCGGCTTGGCCACCAGTCGCCTTCATGACAGCACCGATAAGCGCACCTGCTGCTGGAACATTTCCAGCGCGGACGCGTTCGGCGGTCTCTGGTTGTGCAGCAATCGCAGCTTCAATCGCAACCATGAGTGCAGAGTCATCCGAGACAACCTTGAGGCCGCGCTTCTCGATCACATCACGAGGCGTGCCTTCGCCGTTAATGACTCCTTCAACAACTTGGCGAGCAAGTTTGTCGGTGAGCTCACCGGATGCAATCAGGGCAATGACTTCAGCGACTTCAGATGGCTGGATCAACGAAGTTGGAGCAACAGCCTTTTCGTTAGCAAGACGTGAGATCTCACCAAGCCACCAACTACGTGCCTTCGTTGGTTCGGCGCCTAAGTTCACAGTCTCTTCAACCGTATCCAAGAGTTCCGCATTAACCATCGATGCCATCTCTTTATCTGGGACTGCCCATGCCTCTTGCAACTTCTTACGACGAATCGATGGCTTCTCTGGAAGAGCTGCCTTCAACTCTTCGACCCAGGCAGGGTCAGCGACGATAGGAAGGAGATCTGGTTCTGGGAAGTAACGGTAATCCTCGGCCTGCTCCTTTGAACGGCCAGAGCGAGTCTCACCAGATTCTTCTTGGAAGTGACGAGTCTCTTGAATGATCCGCTCTCCGGCTTGGAGGCGATTTGCTTGGCGAATAATTTCACCACGGACTGCGCGCTCGACCGAACGAAGTGAGTTCACATTCTTCGTCTCAGAGCGAGTTCCGAGGACGCCAGAACTGCGAGGTGAGATCGAGACGTTTGCATCGCAGCGAAGTGATCCTTGTTCCATCTTCACATCAGATACGCCGAGTGAACGGAGGATGTCGCGGAGTTCGGCAACATAGGCACGAGCAACTTCAGGTGCGTACTTCTCTGTACCTGGAATCATTCGTGTAACAATTTCAACGAGTGGAATACCAGCACGGTTGTAGTCGAGCAATGAATGTTCGGCGCCATGGATACGTCCAGTTGCACCACCGACGTGAAGTGACTTACCGGTGTCCTCTTCCATGTGAACGCGTTCGATCTCAACACGGAAAACCTTTGGGCCCTCTTCAGTATCGATCGTGACATCGAGATAGCCATTGACGCAGATTGGCTCGTCATATTGCGAGGTCTGGAAGTTCTTTGGCATATCTGGATAGAAATAATTCTTACGGGCGAAGCGGCTAAATGGCGTTATAGAGCAGTTCAGTGCAAGGCCGATACGGATAGATGACTCAATCGCCTTCGCATTCACGACCGGAAGTGAGCCTGGCAGGCCTAAGCAGACTGGGCAGGTCTGGGTATTTGGCTCTGCGCCAAACTCAGTCGCACAACCGCAGAACATCTTTGAATTGGTATTGAGTTCAACGTGGACTTCAAGGCCAAGTGTTGGCTCATAGAGATCGATCGCTTGATCGTAATTAAGAGCCATTACTTCACCGCCAACTCAGGTGCAGATGCATAGAGCGGCTTGCCCCACTTTGACTCAAGCGCAGCTTCAAGGGTTCCGCCCACTTGGTACATCAATTCATCTTTAAGTGCAGGTGACATGATCTGGAATCCAACTGGGAGTCCATCTTCAGGTGCCAAGCCACATGGCAAGCTCATACCGCCGATACCAGCGAGGTTGATTGGAATAGTTGCAACGTCATTGAGATACATCGCGAGTGGATCATCGCTCTTCTCGCCGATCTTGAATGCAGTGGTTGGGCAGGTTGGTGAGACCAAGACATCAACCTTTGCAAATGCGGCTTCGTAATCGCGCTTAATCAAGGTGCGTACCTTCTGCGCTGAACCGTAATAAGCATCGTAATAACCAGATGAGAGTGCATAGGTTCCGAGAATGATGCGGCGCTTCACTTCTTTACCGAAGCCAACTTCGCGCGTCATATTCATGACCTCTTCTGCACTACGAGATCCATCATCTCCGATACGGATGCCGTATCGCATCGAGTCAAAGCGAGCTAAGTTCGATGAGGTCTCAGATGGAGCGATTAAGTAATAGGCAGCGAGCGCATATTCAAAGCTTGGTGTCGATACTTCAACGATCTCTGCGCCTGCAGCAACAAGTGCCTCTAACGCTTCATTGAAACGAGTAAGGACGCCAGCCTGGTAACCATCACCAGAGAGCTCCTTCACAACGCCGATCTTCATGCCCTTGATATCAAGCTTCTTCGCAGCTTCGACCATCTTGCCGACCGGAGCGTTGATAGATGTTGAATCCTTTGGATCGTAGCCAGCAATGACTTCATGGAGCATTGCAGTGTCGAGCACGGTGCGTGCGCATGGGCCTGCTTGATCCAGGCTGGATGAGAATGCAACGAGTCCATAACGAGAGACTGCGCCATATGTTGGCTTTACTCCGACGGTGCCGGTGACCGCAGCTGGCTGGCGGATAGATCCACCAGTATCTGTACCGATAGCGAGTGGCGCTTCAAAGGCAGCAAGTGCAGCAGAAGATCCGCCACCTGATCCACCAGGAATGCGAGAGAGATCCCATGGGTTATGGGTTGGTCCATACGCTGAATTCTCCGTTGATGAACCCATCGCGAACTCATCCATATTGGTCTTACCGAGGATGACGACGCCGGCCTTCTTCAGGTTGGTAACGACCGTTGAGTCATATGGCGGACGCCAACCTTCGAGCATCTTCGAACCACATGTGGTTGGGACGCCCTTCTGGGTCAAGACATCTTTGAGAGCAAGTGGAACACCGGCGAGTGGGTGAAGCTTCTCCCCTGCTTTACGTGAGGCATCAACGGTTGCTGCTTGAGCAAGTGCGCCTTCGCGATCGAGATGGAGGAAGGCATGAACATCGCCATCTACCGCTGCGATGCGATCAAAGTGTGCATTCGCAAGTTCGACTGCAGTGACCGAACCGCTGGCAAGATCGGCTGACATCTGCGCCGCGGTCTGATGAATAATCTGCTCGCTCACTCTTCACCTAAAATCTGTGGGACTTTAAAGCGATCGTCTTCTCGTGCTGGTGCTCCAGAGAGCGCTTCTTCGGGAGTGAGGCTTGGGACTACAACATCGGGGCGCATCACATTCTGCATCGCGATCGCATGGGATGTTGGTGGAATATCGGCACCTGCGACGCCCTGAACTCGAGATACTGATTCAAGGATCAGATCCATTTCAGAGGCGAGATGATCTAGTTCGGCATCGGTCATTTCGATGCGAGCTAGTCGCGCTAAATGCGCTACTTCTTCTCGTGAGATAGCGGCCATTCGGCAATCTTATCTGATCTGGCCAGTGCCCCGAACAATCCAGGTTGTGGTCGTCATCTGCTCAAGACCCATTGGGCCGCGGGCATGAAGCTTCTGATTGGAGATCCCGATCTCAGCGCCAAAGCCCATCTGCTCGCCATCGGTAAAGCGCGTTGAAGCATTGACCATTACCGCTGCGCAATCAGAGAGCGCGATGAACTGATCTGCATGCTCGCTATTTTCAGTGACGATCGCCTCGGTGTGATTGGTGCCGTACTTCTGAATGTGGTCGGCGGCAGCCACTACATCCTTCACGATGCCGACGTTCATCTCTAAATCGTTGTACTCAGTGGACCAATTCTCTTCGGTTGCAGCAGAGACTGCGATGCCGTGAGCCGCAGCGATTGTCTGGGTAGCGGCATCAGCATGAATCACAACACCATGAGATGCGAGTGCAGCGAGAGCGGTTGGCATAAAGGTTGCAGCAAGAGCCTCGTGAACCAAAAGTGTCTCGGCGGCATTACAGACACTTGGTCGGTGCGTCTTTGAATTAATGAGAATCGGCAACGCCTTATCGAGATCGGCGGCATCATCTACATAAACGTGGCAGACACCAGCACCTGTCTCGATCGTTGGGACGGTTGCTTCATCGACGACCATACGAATAAGTGATGCGCTCCCCCGTGGAATCACCAGGTCAACTTCACCACGAGCATGTAGCAGCGCAGTCACAGTTGAGCGATCGCTATCTGGGATATTTTGAATAACATCAGGTGAGATCGTCGTCGTTGCTAATACTTCGCGCATGATCTCAACGAGTACCGTGTTGCTTGAGGTTGCAGATGAAGATCCACGAAGCAGAGCACTGTTTCCAGATTTGAGCAGGATTGCAGCGGCATCAACTGTGACATTTGGCCTGGCTTCATAGACCATGCCAACAACACCAAATGGCACAGATTTCTGAGTGAGCTCGAGTCCATTAGGAAGAGTTCGGGCGTTGATCGTGCGACCAAGAGGATTAGGAAGTGCGGCGACCTGACGAGCGCCATCGGCCATTCCTTGGATACGAGCAGCGGTAAGCAAGAGGCGATCCTTCATCGATGTCGCCATATTTGTCTCATCAGCGCGCTTCATATCTTCAGCGTTCGCCGCGATGATGCGATCGGTTTGTGCGACGAGAGCATCCGCGATCTGGTTCAGTGCAGCGGTCCGCTGGGCATCGCTAGCGGCAACCAGAGTGCGGTTCGCTAGGCGTGCGCGCTCGGCGGCGCTTGAAATAATCTGGGCTGCATCCACTATCTAAGCCTACGGGCAATTAGCATCTGCTCATGCGCCTTTTATGGAAGATCCTGCGAAATACCCTGATTGGTCTCGTCATCTTTGCTGTGGCACTGACTGGCTTCTTCAAGGTAGTTCATTACCCAAACCCGGTAGCTGTGATCAAACTCGGCCTCGCGCCAGCATCGAAGACGCCGACCTTACTTCCATGGCATGTGGTGGCACCATCAGCCAAGCCCATCACTCTTCCAACATCGACCGAGGCGATGCCATCAACCGTTGAGTGGTTGGGCAAAACGATCACGTGGCAGCAGTTCTTGGATACCTCTAATACCAATGCCTTCCTAGTGATTCGCAATGGCGTCCTCACCTACGAGTACTACAACGCTAAGAAGGGTATTACTGCTACAACTCAACTTCCTTCATACTCAGTCGCGAAGACGCTGACATCGATTATCGCGGGTCAATTGGTCGCCCAAGGAAAACTCAAGGAGAGCGATAAGTTCGTCGATTTCTTCCCTGAGTACAAGACCGGCACATCCTTTGATCAGATAACTGTTCAATCTCTTCTCGATATGCAGAGTGGTGTGGGCGTTTCAGATAACTACCCAACTGGACCGCAGGGTTGGGGCGTCGCGATCGCACAGATGTATGCGACAACCGATATGAACTGGTTCATCAAGCACAACCGAAAGATGGCCTTCACTCCTGATAGCAAGGCGCTCTACCGCAGCGTCGACCCACAGTTGCTCGGAATGATTATCCATCGCATCACTGGCATGCGAATCTCAGATTACTTCAGCAAGAATGTCTGGCAGCCAGTCGGCGCAGCAACAGCTGCAACCTGGAATGTTGATCACGTGGGTGGTATCGAAAAGACCTTCTGCTGCTTCAATGCCAGCGCACGCGATTATGCAAAGGTCGGTTTGATGTTGCTCAATAATGGCAACACCGCCGCATCTCACATCGTCTCTGCTGATTGGCTCAAGCGCCTGAGCACTCCGGTAGTGAAGTTAGATAATGGCTGGGGCTACAGCGCTTATATGTGGCACCCATACCCTGGCATCAACATGATGCTTGGACTACATGGGCAATTCGTCTTCATGAACCCAGCGACAAAGACTGTGATCGTGAAATTAAGCGATAACCCAACCGGCAATGACCCTGATGTTGCCGAAGCTCGGGTGCTCTACCAGTTGTCGCAGAAGTAAGGGTTAAATAAGTACGAGGTCGTCGCGGTGAACGAGTTCGCGCTCGTACTCTGCGCCTAACTCTGCTGCTAGCTCTTTGGTGGATCGACCGAGCATCCGTGGAATTTCGGTGGAATCAAAGGCAACTAAGCCGCGCGCAATAACGATGCCCTTATCTGAGACGAGTTCGACTGTATCGCCCGATAAGAATTCACCTTCGACTGCGGTTACTCCTGCTGGCAATAGCGAGACGCCGCGTTCTTTGATCGCAATGGTTGCGCCATGATCCAAGATCAGACGACCATGTGGAGTTGCAGCATGTGCGAGCCAGAGCAGACGCGATGGGCGCTTATCGTGGACTGCATGGAAGATCGTTCCTTTATCGCTACCTGCGAGTGCTTCAGGGAGTTCGGCAAGAGTCGTGAGTAACATCGCGACGCCTGCACCTGTTGCGATACGAGCAGCTTCGATCTTTGTGACCATGCCTCCGGTACCAACGCCAGATGATCCGACTCCACCAATCTCAACATCGCCGATCACGCTGACATCTTTCACTTCAGAGATCCGCTTGGCATTGGCGTGTGTCGGTGGTGCGTCATAGAGGCCATCGATATCAGTTACTAGGACAAGGAGATCAGCGCTGACCAAGTGAGCGACAAGAGCTGCGAGGCGATCGTTATCACCAAAGCGAATCTCTTGGACTCCGACTGAATCGTTCTCATTGATGATCGGGGTTACATCGAGCTGAAGAAGTTTGAGAAGTGTGCGTTGGGCATTCTGATAATGAGAACGGCGCACAACATCATCGATCGTAAGAAGTACCTGAGATGAGAGGAGATCATGGCGGGAGAATGATCGGTTGTAATCTGCGATCAAGCGACCTTGTCCAACAGATGCTGCTGCTTGCTGGCTCGCTAGATCCTTTGGGCGGGCAGTAAGTCCAAGTGGTGCCAAGCCTGCGGCGATTGCACCGGATGAGACGAGGACGACTTCTTTACCGGCAGCACGAAGTGTGGCGACGATATCAACAAGTGAATCAACGGCTTCCGAGTTAAGACCCGCACCAGCTGACCCTGTAAGAGTTGATGAACCCACCTTGATGACGATGCGCTTGGCGCTTTGAACATCGATGCGATTCATTCTTACTCCTCGACCACCGGGGTCTGAGGGTTTGCAACGTTGTACTCCCATTGCATAGAGATCTCATCGTCATTGAGTTGATCAATAGCATCTTCGACATAACGGCCAGCCCATGGGGATTCAAGGCGACGATCGGTACCGCGAGCACCAGCCAAAAGTTCGGCGCCAGCTTCGATAGATGGTTCCCAATCAAAGATCACAGCATCATCGCCATAACCGATTCGGACTTCATCCTTCGCCTTTGCACCCTTCTTAAAGAGTTCCTTCTCAACGCCAAGTGCAGCAAGGCGATCAGCGAGATAGCCGACTGCTTCTGGGTTATTGAAATCTGTCTGACGGACGAAGCGAAGTGGCTTCTCACCGTGAACGCTAAATGAACCATCATCGTTAGCGATGACCTTAAAGCCAGCATCGTTGACTGCAGTAGGACGCAAGACGATACGAGTCTTCTCTTCCTTCACTGCATTCTTGCGTGCCTCTTGGATGATGCGCGCCATGCCATACATGAACTCAGTGAGACCCATGTGGGCAGCAGCCGAGATCTGGAAGACTTCATAACCGCGTGCTTCAAAGAGTGGTTGGACCATATCGGCCATCGCCTTGCCATCAGGTAGATCGATCTTATTAAGAGCGATGATGCGTGGACGCTCTGATAGACCGTTTCCATACTCTGCGAGTTCGGCCTCGATGATGTCGAAATCCTTGACTGGATCGCGATCAGTTTCAAGAGTTCCGCAATCCAAGACTTGTACTAACGCTTCGCAGCGCTCGACGTGACGTAAGAATTCAAGACCAAGGCCCTTACCTTGTGATGCACCAGGAATCAAACCTGGAACGTCAGCGACTGTGAATCGAGTATCACCGGCTTGGACAACGCCTAAGTTAGGAACGAGTGTGGTGAATGGATAATCAGCGATCTTTGGACGAGCTGCCGAGATAGACGCAATGAGAGATGACTTACCAGCGCTTGGGAAACCAGTGAGGCCGATATCTGCCACTGACTTTAATTCAAGAATAAGTGTGCGCTCTTCGCCAGGTTCTCCGCGAAGTGCGAATCCTGGTGCGCGGCGCTTTGATGATGAGAGCGCTGCGTTTCCGAGTCCGCCCTTACCGCCTTGTGCTGCAACAAAACGAGTTCCTTGGCCAACAAGATCGGCGAGAGTATTGCCAGCAAGATCTTTTACGACAGTTCCGTTCGGAACCTTAAGAATCATGTCGCCACCGTTACCGCCATTGCAGTAATCGCCATAGCCTGGACGACCGCCAGTTGCTTTGCGATGTGGTGAGTGGTGGAAATCTAAGAGCGTTGTGACATCAGTATCGACGACGAGAAGGATGTCGCCACCGCGTCCACCATTACCGCCATCTGGTCCGCCAAGTGGAACGAACTTTTCGCGGTGAATCGAGACGCAACCGTCGCCACCTGATCCGGCAGAGGCATTGAGCGTTACGCGATCAACAAATGAAGCCATCTCTTACCTCTCCCTTCTCAATCAATCTTTACTTGGTTTCTGGTTGCAATAAAAAAGCGGGCCCGCAGAGCGCGGACCCGCTGAATAACAATCCGCTTATTAGGCGACAGGTACTGGAACGATGTTAACGACCTTGCGACCGCGAGCCTTACCGAACTCAACAACACCAGCTGACAATGCGAACAAGGTGTCATCCTTGCCGATACCAACCTGTGCTCCTGGGTGGAAGACGGTTCCGCGCTGACGGACGAGAATCTCGCCTGCCTTTACAACCTGTCCGCCGAAACGCTTAATACCGAGGTACTGCGCATTTGAGTCGCGACCATTTCGTGTGGAGGAGACACCCTTTTTACTTGCCATTTCGCACCTACTCTCTATATCTCGCTAAAAAATTACTTGCTAATCGCGGTGATCTTCACGCGCGTAAGCTGGGAACGGAAACCTTGACGACGGCGGTAGCCGGTCTTGTTCTTGTAACGGAGGATGTCGATCTTTGGACCCTTGGTCTCTTCAAGAATTTCGCCTGCAACTTTTATGCCAGCGAGAGTCTTTGGATCGGTTGTGACATTTGCGCCTTCAACGAGAAGAAGTGCTGGGAAAGATACCGATGCGCCTACTTTGGCATTGATACGATCGACAGTAATGGTGTCGCCGACGGCAACCTTCTCTTGACGGCCGCCTGCTTTAACAATCGCGTACACAGTGACACCTTCCTACAGTTCATTCGAGCGACCCCGTCTGGGGCCTATTTGACGAGCACCGAGCTTCACTCGGGCAGAGGGTAAGGGTACGGATTAGCGACCCTTGAGGTCAAACCGGCTAAATCCTGTTAGATCTCACCCGTTTGGCCGTAATTCTGCTTAATTCTTCTCTTATTCAGGCGTGATGATCCCGGTGCTGACCGCCCGACGGCGACGGCGAGCAGGCTTGCCCGAATCGCTTGTTGGGGCTGCCGGTTCCGCGGATGCTTCATCAGAAGCGGCTGGGGATACTGGCTCTGCGGCAGGCGTCTGGGCCTCTTCCTCATCGTCGTAGCTCTGTGGGACATAACGCTGATCCATATCCTTATCGAGCGCAGTCTTCTTTACTGGCTCAGAGTGGATGTGAATTCCGCGGCCGCCACATGATTCGCAGGTAGTTGAGAAGGCTTCAATGAGGCCCTGACCAACGCGCTTACGAGTCATCTGAACAAGTCCAAGTGAGGTCACTTCAGCGACCTGATGCTTGGTGCGATCGCGACCAAGGCATTCAACTAAGCGACGCAAGACTGCATCACGGTTAGATTCAAGTGCCATATCAATAAAGTCGATAACGATGATTCCGCCCATATCGCGTAAGCGAAGTTGGCGAGCAATCTCTTCTGCTGCCTCGATATTGTTCTTCGTGACGGTCTCTTCAAGATTTCCGCCCTTACCGATGAACTTACCTGTATTCACATCGATAACGATCATCGCTTCAGTGCGATCGATAACAAGTGATCCACCAGATGGTAGATAGACCTTGCGATCAAATGCCTTAGCGAGTTGTTCTTCAATGCGGTGTTCTGCGAACATATCGCGAGAGCCAGTCCACTTTTCAATCTTGGCAGTGAGCTCTGGTGCGATATGGCCTAGATAATTATTGATGTCATCCCATGCAGTTTCGCCTTGGACAACTAGCTTCTGGAAATCTTCATTGAAGATATCGCGGATAACGCGAACAGTGAGATCTGGTTCGCTATAAAGAAGTGATGGTGCAGATGTTGAAGGATTCTCTGCCTGCTCCTGAATATCTTCCCATTGTGTCTTCAAACGCAATACATCGCGCTCGAGCTCTTCTTCACTTGCACCTTCAGATGCAGTACGGACAATGACGCCTGCCTCTTCTGGAATCAGATTCTTCAAGATTGATTTCAAACGGCTGCGCTCTTGATCAGGTAGGCGACGGCTAATACCGCTCATGCCACCACCAGGAACATAGACAAGGTAACGACCTGGCAAGCTGATCTGGCTTGTAAGGCGTGCACCCTTCTGTCCGATTGGATCCTTGGTGACCTGTACTAATACTGATTGGCCGGTCTTGAGAACGTGTTCGATCTTGCGAGGCGCGCTTTCGCTGAGCCCAGCAGCATCCCAGTTCACTTCACCTGCATAAAGCACTGCGTTTCGGCCCTTACCGATATCAACGAAGGCAGCTTCCATCGAAGGCAGAACGTTCTGAACGCGGCCTAGATAGACGTTACCGACATAGGAAATATTGGAGTTTCGATTGACGTAGTGCTCAACCATGATCTTGTCTTCAAGAACTGCGATCTGTGTACGGTCGCCAACTTGGCGAACCAACATCTGACGATCAACAGATTCACGACGTGCAAGGAACTCTGCTTCAGTAATGATGGTTCCGCGGCGACGAGTGAATTCACGTGGCTCGCGATCATAACGATCACGTCCTCCGCGATCATTACGATCATTGCGGTCACGACGATTGTTGCGACCAGCACGTTCGCTACGGTCACGACGTTCGGTACGAGTTGGACGATCATCTGCGCTGCGAGGTTCGCGAACCTTTACAACAGTGACTACGCCATCTTCATCAACAGTCTCACCTGGAGTGACACCCTCACCGCGTGCGCGGCGACGACGGCGTCGGCGATGTGTCGAACCAGCATCTTCGCCCTCATCTTCATTTGAGATGTGGCCAGGATCCTTATCGTCACTATCGGAATCATCAATATCGAGATCGCCCTCTGACTTCTGGGCTGATCCACTGCGACCACGACCACCACGACGGCGATTGCGATTACGGCTTGGACGCTCTGAATTATCGGAAGAACCTTCATCTGATGCTGGTGCTTGAGAAGATTGTGAATCATCCGTTGCCTGCGCCTTTGCAGCGACCTTCTTTGTACTCTTCTTTGGCGCAACAACTTCTGGCGCAGCTTGGAAGAGCGGAACCGGGATAGCAGCAGCCTTCTTGGTGCGCTTTGGCGCAGCATCAACGGCAGCTTCGCTGGTTACAGCGGGTGCGGCTTGCGACTCTTCAGTGGCAGCCGTCTTCTTACTTGGCTTCTCACTCTTCTCGGCGACCTTTTTTACGGTTCGCTTACGCGACTTTTTTGGCTCAGGAGCCATAACGGTAAATCCTCAATCCTGTAATCAATCTTGGCGAGGTCTCAACTCTTTCGAGCGATCCCTTGAACCCAACGGTGAGTTCGTTCTACATAAAATCTTCGAGTTCGCGAACTTCTCGGATCTGGCCGATATCGGCAGACGAGGCGCAATTACTCTGCCAAAAGTATGGCAGATGGCTAGCGTGATCTCAAATGCACGCTCTGGAGCAGCCCAAGACCGACCAGATTGGCGAACATACTCGAGCCGCCATAGGACATAAATGGCAGAGGTACCCCGGTCATGGGCATGAGGCCCATCGTCATTCCAATATTTTCAAAGGTCTGGAAGGCGAACCAGGCGATCACTCCAATACATACCAGTCGCCCAAAGATATCCGTCGTTCGTGATGCGATCGAGAACGCTCGAACGAAGAAGAGTCCAAAGAGCAGCAGGATCAACCCCGAGCCTAAGAAGCCGGTCTCCTCCCCTGCCACCGTGAAGATGAAGTCAGTCTGTTGTTCTGGGACGAAGCGACCATTTGTCTGCGGACCATTGAAGAGGCCTCGGCCAATAATTCCGCCAGATCCGATGGTGATACGTGATTGTCGGAGTTGGTAGCCACTCTGTTGCGGATCAGCTGATGGGTTCACAAAGGATTGAAGTCGCTTCACTTGATACTCGTGAATGACGCCCGCCTTCACTGCCACTAAGCCGGTAAGAACTCCGACGAGAAGTAAGCCAACTACCCAACGACTTGGCGCGCCGGATACTCCAATAATTGCAATCACTGCTGCAGAGATAATCAGTGCTTCACCAAGATCTGGCTCAAGCATGATGAGCGCCATCGGGATTAGTGCAACTGCCAATGACTTCAAGACATCTTGATGGGTTGGTGCCGAATCTTTTTCGCGAGTCTCAGCAAGTATCATCGCCATACCGATAATGACAGCGATCTTCGCAAGTTCGGCTGGTTGCAATGTGAAGCCACCGGGGAATGAGATCCATGATCGTGCGCCATTAATCGTGCTACCGATTCCCGGAATAAGTACTGCGACTAATCCAAGAACGCCGATACCCCAGACAAATGGTGTGTATGCACGAAGCAGGCGATAATCAACCAGAGTCGTGCCATATGAGAGCAAGAGACCGATAATAATGTTGAGTAGATGGCGCTTTACGTAATACTGCGGATCAAGGCCTTGCGACGCGAACCATTGACGGGTCGCAGCCCAGACTAAGAGGGTTCCGATGAGAAGGAGCGCTCCAACGGCCAAGTTGAGCTGCTTGTCATAACCAGCAATATTGTTGCGGAAACTGCGTGCGCGGCGGCTATCACCTAGTAATCGACTCACTTTGTCACCGTCCCTGCTGCTAACTTCGCATACTTTGGATCAACCTTTGGCAGCGTCGCAACTGGACCACTGGCTGGGAAGATCGCCTTCGATGGATCAACCTTATTGCCCGTCACGCCAAAAATCGCTGAATAGATATCTTTGACACCGACCGCCGAGACTGATGCTCCGAAACCACCTTGGCTCACCATCATCACTACTGCATAACGCGGCTTTGCAAGTGGTGCAAAGGATGCGAACCACGATGTGTCATCTTTCGCAGATCCATTGGGATTGCGACCGAGGACTTGTCCAGTTCCAGTCTTACCTGCAACTTCAATTGGGAAGTTAGCGAAGACTCCGGCCGCTGTTCCACGAGTTGCCACTGCGCGAAGCGCGGTGTGAAGGAATGAGATATCGGATGCAGTCGCTGGCGCCTTGCCATTGCTCACTGGCGCAAAGGTCTTAACAACCTTGCCAGTTGGGGTCAGTACAGCCTTGGCAACCTCTGGCTTCCAGAGAGTTCCGCCATTAGCAATCGATGCATAGATATCAGTGAGCTGCAGAGGAGTAACGAGAGTATCTCCCTGGCCAATCGCAAAGTTCACAGCATCGCCAGCGCGCAACTTATTGCCATCAAGGCAATTCTCATGTGCGATCGCAATCAGATATGGAGTGAGGTCTGATGGCTTGGCTCGCTTGGTGTAATTACAGAAGAAGTTCTTATTGGCGTCGTAATAGTTCTGCTTCCATTGGCGATCAGGAAGGCGTCCCGCCAGCTCACCTGGAAGATCGATACCGGTCTTCTTGCCGACACCGAATCCGCGAGCAGCGTTAAAGAAGTAATCATTGATCGATGGATGTGGGCTCAAACCGCCATCTTTGAGCCATTGATCGAAGGCGATCTGATACCAAATAGTGTCGCAAGAGACTGCGATCGCTTCGGTCATATTGATATTGCCTTGGGACTTCGTCTCGAAGTTTCGGAAGAGTTGGGTACCTACTTTTAGCTGCGCTGGGCAGTCATAGCGGACATTGAGGTTGTAATGGGCGGCAGAGGCGGCGACGATGGAGATCGCCTTGAAGGTTGAGGCTGGTGCATATTCACCTTGAATCGCACGCGACAGAGCTGGGACGCCAGTTGTGACGCTGAAGAGATCCTTCGCCTGTTGTGGCGTTAGGCCCTTCTGCCACATATTGGGGTCATATGTTGGATAGGAAGCCATCGCCAAGATGGCACCATTGGTGACATCCATAACGATCGCAGCACCCGAATCTGCGTGATAGCCCAGAGATCGTGAACGTTGTACCGATGTCGCAAGCGCCTTTTCGGTAGCCGACTGCAACCTGGCATCTAAATGTGTGACGAGATTATTTCCTGCAGTTGGCGCAGTGTTCTGCGATACCGATGTGATCGCCTCTTTGCGATCCACGATCAAGGTCTTTACACCAGGAGTGCCGCGCAAGTAATTGTCATAGATATATTCCAACCCAGACTTACCTACAACTTCATTCTGGTAATACTTCTTATTTGGATCAGCGAGATCGGCATCGGTAACAACGCCGGTATATCCCAAGACATGCGCAGCATTCTCGCCAGCAAGGGTTGGGTAACTTCGGATCGGTACTGGCGCAGCATCTACACCAGGAAAGATAGTTGGGTTCTCAAGAACCTTCAGTGCCTGGGCCTCAGTTGCAACCTTGGTGAGTGGAATCGGTTGTTGGCGTGTTCCATTCCAGCAGCCAGCACGTTTACCGATCGCCAACTCGCCGCAGAGTCGAGTCTTTGTATAAACCTGTGCTGGTGTGAGTGAGAGCAATTTTCCAAGCTGAGCAAAGACGGCAGTTCCCTTATCCGGGAGTGCATCAACTAAGCTGCGATTGACTGTGATCTGCATGCCAGGACGATCCATCGCTAGCGGAATGCCACTGCTATCGGTAATCGCTCCACGAATGGCTGGGTTCACAATGTCGCGGCTCTGAATACTCAGTGCTGCGTTCTGATATTTAAGACCGCTGGCAACCTGCAAGTAGAAGAGTCGGCCAAAGAGCGCGAGCATTAATGAGAGGACGAGAGTCTGAGTAACGATCAGACTTAAACGAGAGCGCTGATTCATATCCGCTCGCGCGACCCGATCGTTGCATCACGAATAACCATCAAAACTGGCATAAAGAATGGGGCAAGGAGCATCGTCCAGAGGAAGTTTCCGCCAATGACGAGTGAATCACGACCGATTGTTCCGGTCGCCTGACCAAAGAGACCAATAAAAAAGAGGTACAAGAAGAGCGCTAGTGATGATCCCAATGCAACGAAGATGCCAAGGCCGACAGGACGGCTGACGATCTCATCGATGCTCTCGGCATTGACCGCAATGAGGTATGAGACAGCAGTAAGGATCAAGGCCCACTGCCCAAAGGGAGATTCGGTTGCAGGAGAGAGATCGAGGATTAACCCACCGACAAATCCAAGGATCACTGCGCCTGTGCGATTCTCAAGAATCACCATAAGTAGTAAGACCGCTACGTAGAAAGAGAATCCAGTAAGAGGAAGATGGATACGAGAGATCAACGTTTCTTGCACAACGAAGACCAGGAAGAGCAGACTCGCATTCAGTCCAATCCGAACTGGACTCACTTCGTCGCCTTCTTGCTCGACGTTGCTGAAGGAGATGGCGTTGGTGAAGGCGATCCGGAAATCATTGGCGTCGGCGCAGGAGTCACATAGACAGTCACTGTCGGAATTGGCGTTGGATTAATTGGAGTACGTGGCGCAGTTGTTGGAGCACTCACAACAACAGCCACGACGCCGATATTTCCAAGATCGCTATAACTCTTAACAGTTGCAGTCTGCGTCAGAGTCGCGGAAGTGTGGTCTACGGCAGAGACTCGTCCAACAGGAACACCAGGAATATATGGACGGTTGCTATCGCTGCCATTTGTGAAGAGGACATCGCCCTTTTGAATATCGCCGGCTGGGTCAAGGAGTTGGAGTGTGAAGTTATTGCCCCCAGTGCCGCTCAGCACTCCGACGCTCTGGCTGCGGGCGATGCGTACGCCAACCCTGAAGGCGGGATCGCTCATAAGCAGAACGACAGCGGAGTGCGCCTCAACGCTCTTTACGACGCCAACGAGACCGTGTTCAGAGATCACAGTCTTATCAACTCTGACTCCATCGGCCGATCCGGCATCGAGTGTGATTGTCTGGGTAAAGGACGCTGCAGATCCATGGCCAATAACGCGAGCAGAGACGACCTTGTAACCACCACGACCAGCGAGATCGAGTACGCCCTTCAACTGCTTGAGCTGACCCTGAATATCTTTATTGATCAGTGCTTGGGACTTTAGGCGAGCATTCTCGCTCTCAAGGGCTGCGACCTTATCTTTCTCAGATGGGAAGTTCTTTACATCAGAGAAGAAGCGACCGACCGGTGAGAAGATATCTGAAACGCCCTTTTGAATAGGCGCCAAGAATGTTTGGGTCAGTGAGCGAGATCCATTGGTGACACTTGAACCGCGCAGGTCCAAGGTAATCAGAAATAAAGATGTGACGAGCAAAATGACGAGCAGCAACCGAGATCGGTTACCTCCGCCACGTGCCATCTACAACCTCTTTAGGACTCTGTAGGGATAGTAATTAACGGCGTGGTTCTGAGATCAAGACCTTTTCCAAGGCTTCGAACTCTTCAACGCACTTACCTGAACCTTCAGCAACAGCCTGCAATGGGCGATCGCAGATATGAATTGGCATGCCAGTCTCTTGGCGTAGGCGTTCATCAAGACCACGGAGCAGTGCGCCGCCGCCAGTGAGAACAATTCCGCGATCCATCAAATCTGATGCTAGCTCTGGTGGGCACTTATCAAGTGTGCTCTTCACAGCATTAACAATCTGATTCACTGGCTCTTCAAGAGCCTTGCGAATATCTTCAGCAGAGACGCGAATAGTCTTTGGTAATCCGGTTGCAAGATCGCGACCGCGGATCTCTGCATCTGGCTCACCAGGTAAGCGATAAGCAGAACCAATCGCCATCTTGATCTCTTCAGCGGTGCGCTCACCCAAGAGGAGTGAGTATTCGCGCTTAACCCAATCGATAATCGCCTGGTCGAGTTCATCTCCACCAACGCGGATCGAGAGCGCAGTGACGATTCCACCAAGTGAAATAACTGCTACTTCTGTTGTTCCACCGCCGATATCGACGACCATGTTGCCAGTTGGCTCGTGGATTGGCAGACCAGCGCCGATCGCAGCCGCCATAGGCTCTTCAATGATGTAGACCTTACGGGCGCCAGCTGCGTACCCAGCATCCTTCACGGCGCGCTGTTCAACTCCAGTGATACCTGAAGGTACGCATACGACGATACGTGGCTTAGCCAAGTAGCGACGACGGTGGACCTTCTGAATGAAGTAACGGAGCATTCGCTCGGTGGTATCGAAATCTGCGATAACGCCATCTTTGAGTGGGCGGATAGCGATGATATTGCCAGGTGTACGGCCGATCATATTCTTCGCTTCAAGTCCGACAGCGAGGATCGCACCAGTATCTTGGTTGATCGCTACAACGGATGGCTCATTTAAGACGATGCCGCGACCACGGACATAAACGAGGGTATTCGCGGTACCAAGGTCTACTGCCATATCGCGACCGATAAAGGCCATACGGCTCGTCTTCTGACCCTTGCGCTCTTTATTCTGATCTTCTTCAGTAACTACTCTGTTTCTCATGCGAGCCCCTTTACATCTGTAGCAAACCAAATTCCGATTTCACGAGTTGCTGATTCAACTGAATCAGATCCATGAACAATATTTTGGACAACCTTTGTTCCTTGATCACGAGCAAGATCACCGCGGATAGTTCCGGGTTCGGCAACAGTTGGATCAGTTGCGCCTGCAAGTTTTCTAAATCCTTCGATGACGCGATTGCCTTCAGCAATGATCGCAACAACTGGACCTGACATCATAAATTCAACGAGCGGTTCATAGAACGGCTTGCCTTCATGTTCGGCATAGTGCGCAGCTAAGATCGAACGATCTGCTTGCACCATCTTGAGTGCAACGACGTTATAACCCTTGGTCTCGACGCGACGAATTACTTCACCGATGAGATTACGGCGTACGCCATCGGGCTTAACCAGAATCAGGGTTCTCTCAATGCTCACTGGCGCAGTCTACTTTGGATTCGGCCAAGCCTTAAATTGAGGGTTGCCCTGCTAACTCTCAGGCTTTCTTCTCGGCCTCTGCGATCAAAGCTGCCCTGATCGCCTCACCCTTTCGACCCACCACGTATGCGGTTGCCCAGAGCCCTGCGAAGAGCGCTCCCATGAAGTACATCAATGGGATTACTGCCCCATATGCAATAAGTGCGACCTGAAGAACTGTCCCGATATACCAGCCGCGCATCGACTTCATCATCCCCGCGGTGAGCAGACAGAGGATTGCAATCACGCCACCGATCCAGAGCGCAGTCGCACTGTGGTTATCCATTGCAAGAAGAAGTGCAAAACCCATCACGAAGAATTCCATCGTGATCACTGCCGAACCTAAGACTCTCATGCGCCTTTGATCTTTCGCATAATAGAACGAGTCTCACCAGCTGTAACGACCGAACCTGTTACGACGACTGCGGAGACGCCTTCACTTGTCTGATTAACAAGTGTGCACTGTTCAACTGCATAGGTAATCGCAGTGCGAAGGTCATTCTCTTTGTAAACTCTCTCTGTTCCGAAAACTTTTACTGCCTTCGCATAGAGATCATCAACGGGCAAAGCACGTGGTGAGGTGCTCTGTGTAACGATCAATCGATCGAATACTGGTTCTAACTCATGGAGAACGCCATCGACATCTTTCTCGCCCAAGATCGCAAGAACACCGAAGATCGCTTCAAAATCGAACTCAGCTTGAAGTGTGTGAGCTAGCGCGCTGGCACCATGTGGGTTATGTGCAGCATCAACGATCACAGTTGGGTCGCGGTGAAGTACTTCGATGCGACCAGGTGATTCGACGTTGGCAAATCCTTGACGTACGAGTTCTTCATCGAGCTTTACTCCTGCAAAGGCTTCAACAGCAGCGAGGGCCACGGCTGCATTGCTTGCTTGATGCGCACCATAAAGTGGCAAGAAGATATCGGTGTATTCACCATGTACGCCGTTGATAGTGAGGACCTGTCCCCCAACTGCAAGGTCGCGACGAGCGACGCTGAACTCAACGCCTTCGCGGTATGGAATCGCTGATTCTGCGATCACCTTCGCGGTCAATACTGTCGCAACTTCAGGCTGCTGGGCTGCCAAAACCACGTGTGATTCATGCTTGATAATCCCTGATTTAGTAAGGGTAATCTCTTCTAAGGTCTCGCCTAGATATTCGGTGTGGTCTAACCCGATCGGCGTGATAACTGAGACTTGGCTCTGCACAACATTTGTTGCATCCCACTCCCCACCCATACCAACTTCGATGATGCCGATATCAACTGGGAACTCAGCAAATGCGACAAAGGCGAGCGCGGTGATCGCTTCGAAGAATGAGATCGGATGTGGTTGCTTTGAATCAACGAGATCGAGGTAGAGGGCGATGTCGTTATAGGCCGAGATCATTCCTTCAGGTGAGATTGGTTCACCGTTGATCGAGATTCGCTCTGTGAAAGATTCTAAGTGCGGGCTAGTGAAGCGACCGGTGCGATAACCCAATGAGTACATGAGTGAATCGACCATTCGAGATGTCGTTGTTTTGCCGTTGGTGCCACCAATGTGGATCGTTGGATACGTTAACTGTGGATCACCCAATACAAAGGTGAGCGCCTTGATGCGATCAAGGGTTGGTTCAAGACGTGACTCAGGCCAACGCTTTAAGAGCGCAGCTTCGATTAAGTCGAGGGCTTGTAGATCTTCTGGTGTGCTCATGAGTCGTCGCTACTCAGTCGGTAGCGCTGCGAGAGCGGCAGTCATGCGTTCGATATCTGCTGTGGTCTGAGCAAGGCGTTCGCGAATTTCGGTGACAACTTCGAGTGGCGCCTTCGCCATGAATCCTTCGTTATCGAGCTTTACCTTTGCAGTAGCGCGATCCTTCTCGGCTTGTGCAAGATCCTTGGTAAGACGTGCACGTTCAGCCTCGATATCGATTGCACCAGAGAGATCGAATTCGATCGTGACAGATCCAACTTCGATCTTCGATGAGAAGGTGCCATCGCCAGCATCGCAGCGAACGATATGTCGGATAGCTGCTTCATAAGGAGCGAGTGAACCAAGGTTGGTAAAGCGAGCAACGATCTTCGCTGATCCCTTGATGCCCTGGTCATTACGGAATCTGCGGATCTCAGTGATGATCTCTTGAATAGCAGTGATCTTCACGGCTACCGCGCCATCATGATGGCCAGCGATCGCCTGCGGCCAAGGTGCCACGACGAGCGACTCCTTGCCGGTGAGGTTGCACCAGAG
>JBAXMU010000014.1:0-26285 GCA_037134155.1 Actinomycetes bacterium | reverse complement strand
TCGATGCTTTCACCCCTAACGTAGAAGCGATCACAAGGTACAAGCCAGATCTCGTTATCTTGCAATCCTCTGCAACAAAGGCTCAATCTGTGAAAAGTGCACTCGAGTCACTGAAGATCAAGGTCTACTTTGAAGTAACGCCTTCAGATCTCGCTGGTGCATATTCAGAGATCGCGGCCTTGGGTGAGGCGACCGGCAAAGCTGCGCAGGCAACAAAACTCATCGCCTCGATGAAGACAGCAATCAAGGCTGCAATCGCAAAGGGTCGCAAGTCAACCCCACTTCCCATCTTCCATGAAGTGGATAACACGCTCTACTCCGCGACATCAAAGACATTTATTGGTCGCGTCTATGCCGACTTCAACACAAAAAATATTGCTGATGCTGCCGACACTGCCGATAGCTATGGCTACCCACAACTCACCAATGAGTACTTGCTGAAGGCAAACCCTTCGGTGATTTTCCTTTCCGATGGCGAGAAGGTCGCATCTGTTGCTGCCCGTGCCGGGTGGAGTTCGATCGATGCCGTTGCTAAGAACCATATCGTCGTCCTGCCTGATGACATTCCATCACGATGGGGACCTCGATTAGTCAACTTCTATCAATTTGTATCAACCACGCTTGCGGCTATTAAGTAGCAGAGTCAAAGATTATGAGTAGTAGCCAGCGCGAAGTTTCAGGGATTGCTCCAATCTGGAATTGGAAGATCACCTCACTTTGCGCTGCGCTCTTACTTGTTGTCGGTATTGCCGCTATTAGTTTTGGTCCAATTCCATTGAGTTTTGGCAGCATCATCAAAACTCTCTTTGGAGTTAAAGGCGGCTTAACTGGCCAAGACCGAACCGTACTTCTTGACCTGCGCCTGCCTCGTGCTCTCCTTGCCGCTCTTGTTGGCGCTGCGCTTGCAACGAGTGGAGCGGTCTATCAATCAGTCTTTAGAAATCCACTTGCAGATCCCTACCTTCTGGGTGCAGCTAGTGGTGCAGGCCTTGGTGCAACTATCGCAATCACAAACTCACACGGGAATGTTTATAGCCTCCTCCCCATCTTCTCCTTTATCGGTGGCACGCTCGCTGTTCTCACATCCTTCTTTATCTCTGGAAAGTTCTTTGCCGAACCTCAATCACTTCTTCTCAGCGGCATCGCCGTTGGCTCCTTCGCAACGGCAGTCCAGACATACCTCCAGCAGCGACATAGCGCCTCGCTTCGCCCGGTCTACTCCTGGATCCTTGGCGAACTCACTTCAGCAAATTGGCAAGTTGTGACCTGGTCCTCGTTCTACATTCTCGCCGCATTGGTAGTGCTTATCTCAGTTTCAAAACAACTCGACGGTCTCATGCTCAGTGATGAAGAATCCTTCTCACTTGGCATCAATCCGAATCGGCTTCGCATTATCGCGGTTGCGGCTGCAACGCTCGCAACAGCAACTGCCGTCTCTGCCTCGGGCCTTATTGGCTTCGTAGGTATCGTCGTTCCGCACTTAGTTCGGGGTGTGACGCATCGCGTAACCAATCGAAATCTCTTAACGATCGCACTTGCGGGCGCAGCTTTCCTTGTTCTCGCAGACCTCGGCGCTCGCACTCTCCTCTCACCTGCCGAGCTTCCCATCGGCGTAATCACCGCCTTCGTTGGCGCGCCATTCTTCTTAGTAGTACTACGTCGACGCAGAACGGGAAGCGCATGATTACAGTTTCAGATCTCTCTGTTTCGCTATCAGGTCGTGAAATCCTGAGTGATATTTCGTTGACAATTCAAGAAGGTAAATGGAGTTGTCTCGTAGGCCCCAATGGCGCTGGAAAGACCACTTTCCTCAAGGTGCTGCTCGGAACCGCGTCGTATTCTGGATCGGTTACCGTCAATGGTTCTGAGGTCTTCCGAAATCTCAAGCGCAACGTCGCCTTTGTTCCACAACAGCCACAGATTCCTCAGGGAATGACAGTCGCTGAATATGTGATGCTCGGCCGCGCAAAGAAGGATGGTTGGGGTAACGAATCAATTCAGAGTCGTACTTTCATCGCCGACATTTTGGCAAAGACTAATCTCTATGGTCTTCAGAAGCAGATGGTCTCTCATCTTTCTGGCGGCGAAATGCAGCGCACCCTTATTGCTCGCGCACTCGCTCAAGAACCAGAGTTGATTCTTTTAGATGAGCCCACAAGTGCGCTTGATCTCCATCACCAGATCGATGTCCTGAACAATTTACAGATTCTGCAACAGACCGGCGTAACCATTGTCTCCACCATGCATGACATCACTCTGGCAGCGATGTATGCCGATCGAATTATCGTGATGCAGAATGGGCGAGTCCTCGCGGAAGGATCATCGAGTGAGATCATTCATTCAGCAGAGCTAAGGACCGCCTTCGATGATCGCATCAATGTCTTCACTCTCGATTCAGGCCGCCCAGTCGTTATTGCGAAGAAAGATGAGCAGTAGTTCTATCTAACATGCGAGGGGACGAATGGTGCCTTCACTACTTCAACTGCGCTCATACGACCTCGAACATCAATCTCGAGGGTATCGCCGACTTTCACGCTTGGTTCGATCAGAGCTAAACCAATTCCTACTTTAAGGGTTGGCGAGAAAGTTCCACTTGTAATCGTCCCGACCTTGATTCCATCACGCAGAACATCCATCCCGGCGCGAGGAATTCCTCGGTCTAGGGATTTAATTGCACGAAGTTGACGCTTCACTCCTGCTTCCTTGAGGGATACAAGAGCGCCCTTACCCATGAAGCCTTCTTTGCTGAGTACGACCGCCCAAGCGGCCCCAGCCTCTATCGCTGCAATCTCTTGTGATAGTTCATGCCCGTGTAATGGGTATCCCATCTCGGTACGGAGAGTATCTCTGGCGCCAAGGCCACAGACCCTTCCGTCAAGAGTGGCGATCTTATCCACGAGCAGATTCCACAGCGCTTCAGACTTCTCCCATGCTGGAACAAGTTCGAATCCATACTCGCCTGTGTAGCCGGTACGACAGATAATCACACTTCCCAAATCCTCGTGACCAGGAATCAAGCCTTCAGTGAAAGCCATGTAATCAAAGTCAACAGTGATTCCAAGCGAAGCGATGACATCCCGTGACTTAGGGCCTTGCAAGGCTAGAACTCCATACTTTTGATGCGCATCCGAAATTGCGACCGTTGATGGTGCGTTCTTTTGAAGTACGGCGAGAACCTCGGCACAATTTGCTGCATTCGGAATGAGGAAGAGATCGTCACTGCCTCGGCGGTAAACAATCAGATCATCAATCACGCCACCGGATTCATTGCAGATCAGGTTGTACTGTGCACTGCCATCTGTGATGCGATCGAGATCGTTAGTGAGCATCGAGTTGATGTAAGCGAGAGCGCCAACTCCCTTGACCTCGATCTTTCCAAGATGTGAAACATCGAAGAGGCCTACGCGCTCACGAACCGCCGTGTGCTCTGCGATCACTCCCCCGGGTTCGCCGGCTCGAGTTCCCTGGGGATACTCAATAGGCATATCCCAGCCACCAAAATCGGCAAGCTTTGCGCCAGCACTTTGGTGCCAGTCATATAGTGGAGATTTCAACTCGCTCATGCTCGAAACCTAGCAAAGAGCGAAGAAAAGTCGAGCGGAAAGCGCTCATCAGTGCTTAGATATTGCAATGGCAACCTTAAAGAGCTCATTTAAAAATACATCCGAAAACCTCGTAGTAGGCCTCGCTTCACGCGATGACTCGCTGGTCATTGAGTCAGGGACTCTATCTCTCTCCTCAAAGTCGCTCCTTGCGATTCTCGAAGATCTCGGTGCCACCGGAAAGCGCGAAGAGGTTATCAAGGTACCTGCCCCAGCTGGGTTGAGCGCAAGACTCATCATTTTCACGGGACTCGGAGAAGCCACCAAGGGTTCGGTTTACGGTCATGAAGTTCTTCGTCGTGCTGCTGGCGCTGCCACCCGCGCACTAGCTGGAAAGAAGAACGCGGACTTCTCGTTGCCACACAATGACGATGAGACTTTTGCTGCAATCGCTGAGGGCGTCGGACTCGCTTCGTACTCATTTATCGAACATCGTGGCGCATCGAAGGCCGAGCAAAAGGCACCGCTAGGCACCGGAACTATCATCTCGAAGAACGCTGAAACTGCAGCCACGAAGGCATCACTTAAGCGAGCGACGGTTGTCAGCAAATATGTCAGTGTTGTCCGCGATCTGGTCAATACCCCAGCAAACCATCTCTCTCCTGTGAACTTCGTATCGAAGATGAAAGCGCTCACAACTTCATTGGGAGTGAAGGTAGAAGTACTCGATGAGAAGGCGCTCAAGTCCAAGGGGTACGGCGGAATTTATTCAGTAGGCCAAGGATCGGCTAATCCACCACGTTTGCTTCACATCTCTTACTCACCAGCAAAGGCGAAGAAGCGTTATGCATTTGTCGGTAAGGGAATTACTTTCGATACCGGTGGCTATGCACTGAAGCCAGCTGCTGGAATGGATGCAATGAAGACCGATATGGCTGGCGCGGCATCGATCATCGCGGCAGCGCTCGCAATTGCGGAGTTGAAACTTCCGATTGCAATCAACGCCTACGCCTGCCTTGCTGAAAATATGATTAGCGATAACGCGACGCGTCCTGGTGATGTCATCACAACGCTGAGCGGCAAGACAGTTGAAGTTCTCAATCCAGATGCCGAAGGTCGCCTCGTTATGGCCGATGGCCTCACTCGTGCGATTGCTGATGGAAAGAAGTCAGGCGGCCTCGATGGTCTCATCGACGTTGCGACTCTCACTGGCGCACAGGTCATCGCCCTTGGAATTCGCACCTCTGGACTTATGGGCAATGATGACGACTTCCGTAGGGAGTTCTTGGCCGCCGCCGATAAGACTGGCGAACTCTTCTGGCCGATGCCTCTTCCGGAAGAGCTTCGGGCGACTCTTGAGACGCCGGTAGCTGACATCGCCAACGTTGGAGATCGCAGTGGCGGCATGCTCGTTGCTGGTGTCTTCCTGAGCGAGTTCGTTGAACCAGGTGTCCCATGGCTCCATGTCGATATCGCTGGTCCTTCCTATGTGGAAAAGGGGCCATATGGCTACAACGCTATTGGCGCCACCGGCGTAACCGTCCGAACCTTGGTCGCTCTCGCCGAGTCAGCGGTCTCCTAGGTCTCATTCCCGATCTCCCCATACTTGATACTTGGGGGGCTGAAACCAGGCGCTCGAAATCGTGGCAGGATTAGCGGGTGAGCACAAGGTTGTGCTCGGCTCCTTCTCGGGGCGTTAAGTGATTCACTCTGAAAGGTCGGTCCGTGGCTGATTTTGATCTCGTAGTTCTTGGTGGCGGTTCTGGTGGTTATGCAGCCGCCCTTCGCGGAGCACAACTTGGACTCTCCGTTGCGCTTATCGAAAAAGATAAGCTCGGTGGGACCTGTCTACACCGCGGATGTATTCCAACTAAGGCTCTTCTCCACGCTGGTGAGATCGCAGATAATTCACGTCACGCATCTGAATTTGGTGTCAACGCTCAATTCATCTCAATGGATATGGTCGCCGTCAATGCATATAAGGATGGCGTCGTATCAAAGCTCCACAAAGGACTTCAGGGACTCGTTAAGTCTCGCAACATCACCTATGTCGAAGGAGTTGGCCGACTCATCTCCCCTAATACCGTCTCGGTAAATGGCGAGAACTACACCGGCAAGAACGTCATCCTTGCAACCGGTTCTTATCCTCGCACTCTCCCAGGTCTTGATATTGATGGCACTCAGATTGTGACATCGGAAGAGGCGATGGCCTTTACTCATGTACCAAAGAGCGTCATCGTTCTCGGCGGCGGAGTCATTGGTTGCGAATTCGCCTCTGTATGGAACTCATTCGGATCCGAAGTCACCATCATCGAAGGCCTGCCACGCCTTGTCGCTCTTGAAGATGAATCATCAAGTAAGCAGCTCGAGCGCGCCTTCCGCAAGCGCAAGATCAACTTCGTCACTGGTGTCCGATTCGCTTCTGCTACTAAGAGCGCTGAAGGCGTAACTGTCACGCTAGAAGATGGAACAACTCATTCTGCTGATGTCCTTCTCGTTGCGGTCGGCCGCGGTCCTGTCACCTCAGGCATCGGCTACGAAGAGCAAGGCATCGCCATGGATCGTGGCTACATCACGGTTGATGAGAAGTGCCGTACAAATATCCCAGGAATCTGGGCTGTCGGTGACATCATCCCTACCTTGCAGCTGGCTCACGTCGGTTTCGCTGAAGGAATCATGGTTGCCGAAGAGATTGCAGGCCTTAATCCTCGTCCAATCAATTACGACGGCGTACCTAAGGTCACCTATTCCGAGCCTGAAGTTGCCTCTGTTGGTCTCTCAACCGCGGTCGCAAAGGAGCGCGGTTATGATGTCGTTGAACTCAACTATGACCTTGCTGGAAATGGTAAGGCGAATATCTTGAAGACTTCTGGCTCGATCAAACTCGTAGCGCAGAAGAATGGTCCGATCCTAGGAATTCACATGGTCGGCTCTCGTGTTGGCGAACTTCTCGCTGAAGCACAATTGATCTTCAACTGGGAAGCCGATGCTTCTGATGTTGCTCAACATATTCACGCTCACCCAACTCTCTCAGAGGCGATGGGCGAAGCGCATATGGCACTTGCAGGCAAACCACTTCACGCACACGGTTAATAGGAGCAGAGCGAAATGACCTTTTCAGTAACGATGCCAGCACTCGGCGAATCAGTCACCGAAGGAACAGTCACCCGTTGGCTTAAGAATGAAGGCGACATGGTCGCTATGGATGAGCCGCTTCTTGAAGTATCTACCGACAAGGTTGATACCGAGATCCCATCACCAGTAGCCGGCATTCTCCAACGCATCGTCGTGCAGGTTGATGCAACAGTTGCTGTTGGTGCCGAACTTGCAGTGATTGGCACAGATGCTTCGGCTGCTCCAACTGCCGCCCCTGTTGCTGCCCCTGTCCAAGCCCAAGAACTAGCCGCGGTGGCACAGGTTCCTGCTCAACCAGTGACAGTCGCACAAACCTTGCCTGAAACTCCAGCCCCAGTTGCTTCAGCGCCTGCTCCAACTTCTGCCGCTGGTGTCGTTGTTGCGATGCCGGCCCTTGGTGAATCTGTTACTGAAGGAACTGTTACTCGCTGGTTGAAGAACGTTGGCGATACCGTCACAGTCGATGAGGCGCTCCTCGAAGTTTCAACTGACAAAGTTGATACCGAGATTCCATCTCCAGTATCCGGAACTATCCTCAGCATTGATGTTCCAGTAGATGCAACAGTTGCCGTCGGCGCTCGTCTTGCACTCATCGGTTCTGCTTCAGTGGCTCCTGTCCAAGCTCCTGTTGCAGCAGCACCTGCTCCTGTCCAAGCTCAAGCACCAGCCGCGGTGGCACAGGTTGCTGCTCAACCAGTGACAGTCGCACAAACCTTGCCTTCAACCCCTGCACCTGTTGCCCCTGCGCCTGTTGCAGCACCTGCAGCAAATGCAGATGCGTATGTCACTCCAATCGTTCGTAAGCTTGCAGCCGAGAATGGTGTTGATCTCTCTCGTGTTCAAGGTACTGGCGTCGGTGGGCGAATCCGTAAGGAAGATATTCTCGCTGCTAAGCCTGCACCTGTTGCGGCACCTGCAGCAGCATCTGCTCCTGCGCAGAGCGCAGCGAAGCCTGCACCTGTTGCAGTCTCACCACTTCGTGGAACAACCGTGCAGATGTCACGCCTTCGCAAAGTTATCGCCGAGCGTATGGTCGAATCACTTCATGTTGCAGCCCAGCTCACTACCGTTGTTGAAGTTGACGTCACAAAGATCGATCGCCTCCGTCAAAGTGCAAAGGGATCATTTGAGTCACGCGAAGGCGTAAAGCTCACCTTCCTTCCATTCTTTGCTGTTGCGGTCTGCGAAGCGCTCAAGCAACACCCAATTCTCAACGCATCTATCAATGGCGATCAGATTACCTATCACGGTGCAGAGCACCTCGGCATCGCAGTTGATACCGAGCGTGGACTTCTCGTTCCAGTCGTTCGTGATGCCGGCGATCTCAATATGGGTGCAATCGCACGTAAGATCTCAGATGTTGCGGCTCGTACCCGCGACAACAAGATCAGTCCAGATGAACTTGGTGGCGGAACATTCACCATTACAAACACTGGTAGCCGTGGCGCACTCTTTGATACGCCGATCATCAACCAGCCACAGGTGGCAATCCTTGGACTTGGTTCAGTCGTGAAGCGTCCAGTTGTGATGAAGGGACCAGATGGCGGCGAGACTATTGCGATCCGCTCGATGGTCTATCTCGCACTCTCCTACGATCACCGCATCGTTGATGGTGCAGATGCTGCCCGCTTCCTCGTCACTCTTAAAGAGCGACTCGAAGGCGGCAACTTCGAATCTAATCTCGGTCTCTAAGCGAGAATCTCTCGATGCCAACAACTATTCAGCGCATTGCGATTAGTGGTGCCAGTGGTCTCATCGGAACGGCCCTTGTTGGACATCTCCGTTCTGAAGGTCATACGGTTCAACGACTCGTTAGACGCAAGGCGCAAGCTCCAGATGAGATTCAATGGGATCCTGCTTCAAATAGCGTCGATATCGATGCGCTCACCGGCGTAGATGCGATCATCCATTTAGCTGGTGCGAACGTTGGTGATCATCGCTGGACGAAGAAGTATCGGGCCGAAATTCTCAACTCTCGCCTTCTCGGTACTACAGCTATTGCTCATGCAGTCACAACCGTCGCTCCAAAGGTCTTCATTTCAGCAAGTGCTATCGGGTATTACGGCGAGACCGGCAACCGCGCCGTCACCGAGAACGATCGCGGGGGTGATGATTTTCTAGCCGCTGTCTGTCGTGAATGGGAAGGTGCCGCTGATTTGGCATCGAATACTCGAGTTGTGAAAATACGTACCGGACTTGTTCTCGAACCCACAGGTGGTGCACTCGGTCGCATGCTCCCACTCTTCCGTTTCGGGGTCGGTGGAAAACTTGGTTCTGGCAAGCAGTGGTGGTCGTGGATCACCCTTCATGACCAGATTCGTGCCATCTGCCATCTCTTGGAATCAGATATCTCTGGGCCAGTAAATCTCACCTCACCTAACCCTGTAACAAATCAAGAGTTTACGGCTGCCTTAGCCCGTGCACTTCATCGCCCAGCTCTCTTGCCGGTACCGGGATTTGCTCTCAAGCTTGCACTTGGAGGATTTTCAACTGAGATTCTTGGTTCGAAGAAGGTACTTCCACAAGCGCTCCTTGATTCAGGATTTTCCTTTGACTACCCACACATCACTAGCGCCTTGGATGAACTCGTTCAATAATCTGCTTTGCAGCTAAAGCACCGCTCTCCATCGCTCCCTGTTGTGATGGATAACCACGATGATCTCCAACGACAAAGAGCCCTGGCTTAATCTCGACAGGTGAATAGAGCGGCTTGCCAGCCGGATGAGATGGCAAGCTCTGTTTGATTTCATACTGTGCAACGAATTCCCAACGCGATGTATCTCGCTTCCAGATACGGCTTAGTTCGCGTCGTACTTCGCTCTCTGAGATTACCGAGCGAGTTGTAGAAGAGAAGAGTTGATCGCCCGAGGTTGAATAGCTCTTCTTCACATCAGAAATTGCCACTGAGTTGATCAGTGGTCCATCCTTCACAACGGCGAAGCGACCCGCGCCTTCGACTCGATCAGATGTTGCGTGGTACCAGGTCGTTGAACTATTCATCGTGACCACATCAATCTCGGAAACCAATTGAGTTGCCGTAACGGGGTCGGTTGCGACAATGATCGACTCGGCAGAGTACTGAGCATGATCGGTGATCACCAGATTTCCTTCAATGCGATGCACTGTCTCGTTGTAATGAATATCCATAAGAGGTTCGGCATATGCGCGCGAGAAGGCAGATGCTCCCCCGTCGACCAGCCCAGGTCTGGCCTTGAGAAAGCTCTTGTAAATCTCTCTACGGACCACCGGGCTTACGCTCTTCGGGTCAGAGAGGAAGACTCCATTTAAGAATGGTTCGAAGAGATCTTTCGGAGTACGAACTTGGCCAACAATGGCGAACGGAATCAAACCAGAGACCATCGGTGTGAAACCTAGTTGTGGCAGGAGGCCAGAGTTCTTGAGATGCGGATAGCTTGGATTAAAGACTTGGAAGCCATGATCGAGCGTAAATCCATCGATCATGTCACTCTTCACTCGCCCGCCTGGTCGGTCGCTTCCCTCAATAATCACAGTGGAGATCCCAGCGCTTTGCAGGTAACGCGCCGCCGTAAGCCCAGCTAGTCCTGCTCCAATGATGGCGACATCAAAGTCACTCATCATCGAATTGAGATCTCACGCGCTTGTTCGATGATCGCCGAAACTGCCAAGATCTCGCTGGTGCTAATCGGCATTGAGCCAGATCCAGATATTGCATCCTTAACGAGTGAATAGAAGGTCGCGTAGTTGCCAGGTTCAGCTGGATAACTCTCGCGCTTTTCGCCATGGTAGAGATAGGCAGGAGTGCAAACATCTTCTTGCCAGGCTCCACCTGTTGGAATCTTGCCGCTTCGAAGTAGACCCTCTTGTGCATCGAGTGATTCAATGACCAGCGATGCGGCGCTTCCATTCACTCTTACTCGGGGACCAGGTGCGCCGATGATTGCACTTGCTGAAAGGTATGAGTCGACGCCAGATTCGTGTTTAAGAACCAAGACCACATCATCATCGGCATATCCTCGAATCGAACGCACTGAAGCATGTACCACTTCGGCCGGTCCAAAGAGATGAAGAGCGGTTGAAACTAAGTGCGGCTGGAGATCAAGGAGGTTGCCTCCCCCGTCTGCCGCACTACTTCGTTCACGCCATGCTTGGGGATTAGGTTCTGGTCGGAATCGCTCGAAGCGTGAATCAAATCTAAAGACGTCACCTAATACACGTTCAGATTGGGCACGCTTAATCGTCAAGATATCGCTATCCCAGAGTCGATTGAAGTACGTAGTAACTGGCACATCGCATTCAGCTGCGACATTGATAATCTCAACCGTCTCCGCAAGTGTTCGACCCATTGGCTTATCCACGACAGTTGGAACTCCCGCTCGTAAACCAGCGATTGCATCGGAGGCGTGAGCAGCATTCCCGCTCGCAACGACTAAGAGATCCAACTTAAGATCTAAGAGTTCTTGAATGGTGGCGACTGCTTGCGCGCGCGGGAAATCGTTGTGAAGGTGAGCGATGCGATCAGGGTTCTGCGTTACGGCCCCTACAACCTCAAAGCCGACAGCGCCCAAGAGGGCGCCATGAAAGTAGCGCCCCGCTAGGCCATAACCCGAGATACCTACACGTAAGCTCATGAGAGTTACTGTAGTTGGAGATGCGCCCTTAATCCTGCAACTTAGATGGCCACCAGATCTTTGAGCCGAATTGATGTACGAGCGCTGGCACCAAGATCGAACGGACGACCAAGGTATCGAGAAGAACACCAAAGGCTACCGAGAAGCCAATTTCGGCCAAGAAGACGAGCGGCAAGATACCGAGAACGGTGAAGGTTGCAGCTAAGACGATACCCGCAGATGTAATAACTCCACCAGTCACAGTGACGCCCTTGACCATGCCAGCACGTGTACCGATCTTCTTTGCCTCTTCGCGTACCCGCGTCATCAAGAAGATGTTGTAATCAATTCCGAGTGCCACTAAGAAGATAAAGGCGAAGAGTGGGAATCCGGAGTCCTCACCTGCAAAGTGGAAGATGTGGTGGAAGACCAAGGCACATACGCCGAGAGTGGCAAGGTATGAAAGGACAACAGTGAATAAGAGCATCAAGGAGGCGAAGACACTTCGAAGCAGTAGCCCCAAGATGATTGCAATGACGATCAAGACAACCGGGATAATGACCGACTGATCACGAGTCGCTGCCTTTGCCGTGTCGTAATAGACCGCAGATGTTCCGCCTACCAAGCTCGCTGGATCAACAGCATGCACAGCAGCACGAATACCGGGGATCATATTCTTCGCTTCATTGGAATCTGGTGTGGGCACCAATGTCGCATTGATAATGACGTGGCCATCCACAACCTTTGGTGTCTGACTCATTGGACCATCAGTGACTTGCTGAACGTCGGCAACTCCATGGAGAGTTTTCAACTTTGCAATCACTGCTTCTGCTGAATCAGTCGTCGTGTAGACCTGAGTTGGTTGACCTTGGCCACCAGAGAAGTGCTCAAGTAAGAGGTCTTGAGCCTTTACAGAATCTGGCACCTTCGTGAAGCTTTGTGCGGTTGAAATACCCGATGCATGAAGGGTGGATGCAAAGCCAGCAAAGATAACGAGCAGCAAGCCAGTTGCAGCCCAGTATTGACGTGGCTTGCGAGCAGTTGCGTTACCGATCTTTGACCAGAGACCCGAGAGCTTCTCATCTTCAGAACCGTAATGTGGAATACGAGGCCAGAAGATCCAACGACCAAAGAGCACTAGCGCTGCAGGCAACAGGGTAAGAATTGTGATTACGGCACATGCGATACCAATAGCGCCAACGGGACCAAGGCCACGGTTGTTAGAGAGTGAGGCTAGAAGGAGGAGTAAGAGTGCGATCGCAACGGTAGAACCGGAAGCAACGATTGGCTCTACTACGCCGCGCCATGCGTTCTTCATCGCATCGAATCGAGACTCCTCGTGATGGAGCTCCTCTCGATAGCGCGCGATCAAGAGCAGTGCGTAATCGGTTGCGGCGCCGAGCACCAGTACCGAGAGAATTCCTTGCGATGCACCATCCAGAGCGATGATGTTGTTCTTCGCTAATTCATAGACAACTGCACCAGCGAAGCTGAGCGCAATGCCCGCTGCAAAGAGCGGCAAGATCCAGAGCACAGGTGATCGGTAAACAATGATTAGAATAATTGCAACAACCAGACCTGTTGTAAGAAGGAGGCTGGAATCGAGTGAGCCAAATGCACCAAAGAGATCGGACAAGATCGCAGCGATTCCTGTCACGTGCGCAGTAAGGCCATTCTTCTCCGCAAATTGTGCGGAGTAGAAGCGAATGGAGTCTGTAACGGCTGGAAGTGCCGGCTTCTTATTTGAGAGGTTTACGCCAGTCTGATCGGCATTAAATGGGACGTTGGCAAGAATTGCCTTGCCATCCTGAGATGGGAAAGCCGTGAGCGGAGTTGCTGGATCTAAGAAATCAGAAATCTTCGCCGTGACGCCGGGAATCGCCTTGCCCTTTACATCAACGAGCGGGAGTGATCCGATTGATTGTAAATATGTATTAGTCGCAGCGACATTTGCAGGGGTTGCATCGCCAAGGAAGAGGATGAGCTCAGGCAGGCCCTTGTTGGCACCTGAGGTGAACTTCGCCGTAGCGGCATTGAAGCGCTCGGTCTCGGCCGAGCTAGGCAGGAACTTGGAGTTATCGTTCTTCTGAACGGTCGAGAGCAGGCCGAAGAGCGGGCCAGTTACGCCAGAGACCATGAACCACCCTGCGACGAGCACAATAGCGAGCCACATCGGCTTGCGGTGGGAGGCCTTCTTGACTGAATCAGTTGACGACATGCGTGGGTCCATTCATTTCATGTGGGATTGAGTGCGAAGCCCGAAGTTTACCGCTCCAGCGAAGGCATTTCTCGGGTGAGAGTGGGCTATTTAGCAAAAGTTCACCTTGCCAATTAGGCTTACAAGGTGACCCTCACCTTGAAGACTTCTGCCAGCATGGCGCTCAAGAGCTTAGGTCTGGTCCCCTACGAAGATGCCCTCGCTGGCCAGCGGAAGATCCACGCTGAAGTTGCTGATGGCACTCGCACAAATACTCTCATCTTGCTCGAGCATCCTCCTGTCTATACGGCTGGCCGTCGTACAACGATCGAAGAGCGACCACTCGATGGCACTCCAGTTATTGATGTCGATCGCGGTGGGAAGATCACCTATCACGGCCCGGGTCAGATCGTTGGCTACCCGATTATCAAACTGAAGAACCGCAATGATGTTGTCGGTTATGTTCGCGAGATCGAGAGCGCACTTATTGAGGTATGTAAAGAGTTCGGCATTAACGCCGAGGCGTACTGCGAACGATCAGGCGTTTGGTTGCGCGATGAGCGTGGTGATCGAAAGATTGCAGCGATTGGAATCCGCGTTGCTAAAGGTGTGACGATGCATGGCTTTGCGCTCAACGTCTCCCCTGATCTGCTCGCCTTCGAGAGGATCATCCCATGCGGTTTCACAGATAGTGGCGTTACATCCATGGCCGCAGAACTTGGGCGTCCAATCACGATTGAAGAAGTAACCCCTGTATTAGAGAAGCATCTCTTTGAAGCCTTGAATCGAGTGAGCGCATGACTATCGCCCCAGAAGGTCGCAAACTTTTACGCATTGAGGCGCGAAATGCCGCAGTCCCAATCGAGAAGAAGCCAGAGTGGATTAAGACGAAGGCGAAGATGGGTCCGGAGTACACCCAACTCCGTTCACTCGTTCTGCGCGAAGGTCTCCACACCGTCTGCCAAGAAGCTGCCTGCCCTAACATCTTTGAGTGTTGGGAAGATAAAGAGGCGACCTTCCTCATTGGTGGCGAACGCTGCACCAGACGCTGCGACTTCTGCAACATTGATACTGGCAAGCCACTTCCGGTCGACCGTGATGAACCTCGCCGCGTTGCTGAATCGGTCAAGACCATGGGTCTTCGTTATGCAACCATCACTGGTGTAACCCGTGATGATCTTGAAGATGAAGGTGCTTGGCTCTATGCCGAAACTATTCGCGTTGTCCACGAGATGAATCCAGGCGTTGGCGTTGAGATGCTTGCTCCTGATTTCAGCGGCAACCCTGATTTACTCAACCAAGTCTTTGCTACCCGCCCAGAGGTCTTCGCCCACAATCTCGAGACTGTTCCGCGCATCTTCAAGGAGATTCGCCCAGCCTTCACATACGAGCGCTCCCTGAATGTGATCTCGCAGGCGAGAGCGTATGGATTGATTACCAAGTCCAATCTCATCTTGGGTATGGGTGAGACCCGTGAAGAAATATCACAAGCGCTACAAGATCTCCATGATGCTGGTTGCGATCTCATCACCATCACTCAATATTTACGCCCAACCCCCATGCACCATCCGGTGATTCGTTGGGTGAAGCCAGAGGAGTTTGTCGAGCTCTCTCATGAAGCAGATGCGATCGGTTTCCTCGGCGTTATGAGTGGTCCGATGGTGCGTTCTTCATACCGAGCGGGTCGTCTATACAAGCAAGCACAAGAGAAGCGCGCATCGCTCTAATGGCAGATCTCGTCTATCCACCGGTGATCTTCACCGTTAAAGCATTTTGGAAATATCTCGGTTTGAAATTTGATTTCCGAGGTCAAGAACATCTTCCTCATGCCGGTAAAGGTGGTGGCGCAGTTCTTGCGATCAATCACATTGGGTACCTTGATTTCGCGCTAGCTGGCACCGCAGCGCTGCCTATGAAACGTTACATTCGTTTTATGGCGAAGAAAGAGATCTTCGACCACAAGATTGCTGGCCCACTGATGCGCGGAATGCATCACATCAGCGTTGACCGATCTGCTGGTTCGAGCGCACTCGCTGCCGCACTTCGTGCACTCCGATCTGGTGAAATCATTGGCATCTTTCCTGAAGGGACTATTTCCAGAAGTTTTGAGATCGCCGAGATGAAATCGGGTGCAGTTCGCCTCGCCCAAGGTGCTGGCGTTCCAGTCATTCCTGTCGCCGTCTGGGGAAGTCAGCGAATCGTTACGAAGAAACGTAAGCCAGATTTCAAACGCCACAATCACCCAATCACCGTCATATTCGGTGAACCAATGATCATTCCAAAGGGCGCTGATATTGCGGCCGAAGAGGCGAAGCTGAAAGAGGCGATGCTTTCACTTCTGCATCAAGCCCAAGCAAACTACCCTGATGACCACAAGGGCCAATGGTGGGCGCCAGTCCGATTAGGTGGAACTGCCCCTTCCCCTGAGCAAGTCCAGCGAGAATTTGAGGAGTACAAAGTTGCGAAAGCAGCCGAAGCAGCGAATAGAGTTCTGAATGATCCAAAGATCGAGAAGGAGTAACTAATGGCTAGAAAATCTAAGGCAGAGAAGGCAGCAGCAAAGAGTCCAAAGAGCGCTGCTGGTGGAGCTGAGAAGCAATCTCAGATCGCAGTTCTTAAGGATGCCTTTCGTTTAGTCAAAACACATAAGCCACTCGCCTTACTCTGGTGCGCTCTTGGTTTGGTCGTCACTGAAGCCGTCGCTATCGTCTTTGGAAATGCGATGCATCATCCGGTCTACTTTGGAATTCTTGGATTCCCATTGGGAGTACTCGTCGCTTTCTTCGCTTTCACTCGGTTTGCAAATACTGCCGCATTCGCTTCTATTCAAGGCCAACTAGGTGCGGGAGCAAGTGTCTTGATGGGTATCCGTCGCGGATTCTCAACAACACCTGCCGTCAACGTCTCTCGTAATCAAGATATGGTCCACCGTACAGTCGGTCGACCAGGAATCATTCTCGTAGCTGAAGGTTCTGCTGCGGTTCGTTCATTGCTCATTGATGAGAAGAAGAAGATGGAGCGCTTCTTACCCGGTGTACCAGTAACAGAGATCATCGCCGGCGATGGCGAAGGAAAAGTTGCTCTTAAGAAATTGCAGAAGACACTGAAGAAATTGCCGAAGAAGTTATCGAATAATCAAGTTCGTGAAGTGCGCGCACGCCTCAGAGGCGTCGGTGGATTATCCATGCCAATCCCTCAAGGCCCATTGCCTAAGGGTGTAAAGATGCCGAAGCGCTAAATACTTCTTGATGCGTTAGCGTCGAACAACAACGCTCTTACAGATGTAATCGTGATAGGCAATGCCATCTCTCCTAAAGAGTGCTGGCAGAACAAGAATGATCAAGAGTGTTCGGATCAGAATTCGAAGCGGAGATAGAGCTAATCCAGTCTCGGAGTCGATCACCTTTAATCGAAAGACCCGCTGACCCGCTGATGACCCCATCAGGGCTGTCAGCAGTACGACCTCGGCAAAAAAGAGTAAGAGCCGCTCCCCCTCGTATCCGTAATTTCTGCCAGTGAGTCCATTAACGATCAGGCTGCAGGCGAACCAATCGACGGTAATGGCCGCGAAGCGAGAGCCGAAGCCCACAGGGCTGCCAGGTATTGAACTCTCTTTTGCCATGGGTCAAGGCTAGCGGTTTAGCGTCGCATACCCTCGAACCCTCAATCTCATATTTAGGCTAGGAAACATAACCGTAACATTCGGGTTATCACATTTTCACGCACGACCCCTAGGTTTCACGCATAACAAGTGGCCCCGGCGATGCGGTCCTTGAAGGCAACCCTCACCATTACGGAGAAGCATGTTTAAGAACTCAGCTGAAATCTTCGACTTCATCAAGAAGAACGATGTCAAACTTATTGATGTCCGCTTCATTGATCTTCCAGGAATCCAACAGCACTTTAATGTGCCGGTTGAATCATTCGACGAGGCAGTCTTCACTGACGGCTTGATGTTCGACGGTTCTTCGATCCGCGGTTTCCAAGCGATCCACGAATCAGATATGAAGTTGCTTCCAATTCCATCAAGCGCATTCATCGATCCCTTCCGCGCCGAGAAGACACTCGTTATTAACTTCTCAGTACACAATCCAATCGATAACACTCCTTACTCACGCGATCCTCGCGGCGTAGTTGCAAAGGCAGTTGAATATCTCAAGTCAACTGGTATCGCAGACACTGCATTCTTCGCACCAGAAGCTGAGTTCTATCTCTTTGACGAGGTTAACTTCTCGACATCACAGAATGCATCACACCACTTCATCGATTCAATCGAAGGCGCATGGAACACCGGCGCTTCATTGGAGTCAGATGGCACTCCAAACCGTGGTTACAAGACTCGCTTCAAGGGTGGCTACTTCCCTGTCTCACCAACCGATCAACTCGCTGATATTCGCGATGAGATGGTTATGACACTTGGCAAGGTTGGATTGCTCGTCGAGCGTTCACACCATGAAGTAGGAACCGCCGGTCAAATGGAGATCAACTATCGCTTCTCCGATATCTTGACTGCTGGCGATGATGTTATGAAGTTCAAGTACATCATCAAGAACGTAGCTTGGAAGAATGGCAAGACTGCAACCTTTATGCCAAAGCCACTCTTCGGTGATAACGGTTCAGGTATGCACGTTCACCAATCACTCTGGAAGGATGGCAAGCCACTCTTCTTCGGCGATGGCTATGGCGATCTTTCAGATATGGCTCGTTGGTATATCGGCGGTCTCCTTAAGCACGCTCCATCATTGCTCGCATTCACTAACCCAACCGTCAACTCATACCATCGCCTCGTCCCAGGTTACGAAGCTCCAGTAAACCTCGTTTACTCAGCACGTAACCGTTCAGCCTGTATCCGTATCCCAATCACAGGTTCGAATCCAAAGGCGAAGCGCATTGAGTTCCGTTGCCCAGATCCATCAGCTAACCCATACCTCGCCTTCGCTGCGATGTTGATGGCTGGTATCGATGGCATCCAGAACAAGATCGAGCCGCTTGCTCCAGTTGATAAGGATCTCTACGAACTCGAGGGTGCAGATGCTGCAGCGATCCCACAAGTTCCAGGTTCACTTCCTGCTGTGCTTGATGAGCTTGAGAAGAACCACGACTACCTCACCAAGGGTGGCGTCTTCACACCGGATCTCATTGAGACTTGGATCGCCTACAAGCGCTCTGCTGAAGTGGATTATGTCCGTCTTCGTCCACATCCAGCTGAGTTCGAGCTCTACTACGACATCTAAGTCGTACCCAGATTACCGAGATGGCCTCCGCTTCATGCGGGGGCCATCTGCTTTTCAACTCGCAGGAATTTCCGGTATCCGATAAAGTTCTTCTTGCAAACAATTTGCAACTAGTTCTCTAGCAATCTGCACTTAGGGGCGTCAGCCAATGAATCAATCCACCCAACACACAGCCAAGGGCTCCTTCATGGCTGCGCTCTCCCGCGATGAGCGCAGACGCCTTGGTGCGATGTTCGGAGTGATCTTCTTCCTTCTTATTGGTGGAACTCTCTTGATGTGGGCTGCGACTTCAGGTCATTACAAACTCTCTGATGGAACACTCTTCGGCTGGGGTACCGGCTTCCTGGCTCTCACACTTGGGATGCGCCACGCTTTCGATGCTGATCATATCTCTGCGATAGATAACACGACTCGCAAGCTCATGTCGGAAGGAAAGAGACCGCTTGGCGTTGGCTTCTTCTTCTCGCTTGGCCATTCATCCGTTGTCACCTTCTTAGCGATCATTCTCAACTTTGGAATCAAATCTCTCGGCGTACAAGTAAAAGATGAAAATTCATCGCTCCATCACTACACAAGTTTGATCGGCACATCAGTGAGCGGAGCATTCTTGATGATCATCGCCCTTCTCAATCTGGTTGTTCTTCTCTCAGTCATCAAAGTCTTCCGCGCGATGCGCGATGGCCTTTACAACGAGGATGAACTTGAGAAGCACTTGAATTCACGCGGATTTATGATGCGATTCTTTGGTCCGATTGCTCGTCGAATCGATACAAGTTGGAAGATGTATCCGCTCGGCATTCTCTTTGGCCTTGGCTTTGATACCGCGACTGAAGTCGCGCTCCTCGTTCTCGCTGGATCTTCCGTAGTTGCGGGGCTTCCTTGGTGGGCGATCCTCAGCCTTCCTATGCTCTTCGCTGGTGGAATGAGCTTGCTCGACACCATCGATGGATCATTCATGAACTTTGCCTATGGCTGGGCCTTCTCTCGCCCAGTCCGTAAGGTCTACTACAACATCGTCATTACTGGCCTCTCTGTCATCGTTGCAATATTTATTGGTGGGCTGGAAGTTGCTCAAGTATTTGCAAACCAGCTCAATCTCAGTGGTGGTTTCTGGAACTATGCATTGGCATTCAATATCAATAAGGCTGGATTTATCATCGTTGCAATGTTTGTTGCCGTATGGGCCTTTGCGCTCCTCTTATGGCGATTCGGCAATATCGAACAGCGTTGGCACGACAAGGCGCATGCTGCACAACTTGCTCGCGGAGAGAATACTGATCACGTGGCAGCGGGTATCGAACTTGGTGCTATCAAGGATGGCTTCGTCATCGACTAGTTCGGATAGGCTTCTCATATGCATAACCTCGCCGCACTCACAGCAGTTGGATTTGGATTACAGGCCTTCGTCACCTTGCTTGTGATTCTCGATCCACCTGGGGCGACCCCATTCTTCCTAGCACTCGTTGGCGATCGTTCTCCTCGCGAACGCGTAAAACTTGCATGGCAGGCAGCGAGTGTCTCTTTCCTCGTCATCACCTTATTCGCACTCTTCGGTAAAGCGGTTCTTGGATATCTTCATGTTTCAATCTTCGGATTGCAAGGCGCTGGTGGATTGCTCCTGCTTCTGATCTCACTTGAACTTTTGACGGGCAAAGATAATCCCGATCTCGACTCCACTAAGGGCAATGTCGCTCTGGTTCCACTTGGAACCCCATTGCTAGCTGGTCCTGGCGCAATCGTTACGACGATGCTCTATGCCAACTACGCCCATGGCTCTGCTCGCATCGCCTCACTCTTCCTTGCAATCGCCGCCACACATATCGTCATTGGTCTCACTCTCATGTTCTCAACCAAGATCTTGGGGCTCATTAAGGAGTCAGGCGTCACACTCTTCGCCCGAATCGCTGGATTACTCCTTGCCGCTATCGCAGTTGAGATGATCGTGGCATCGATCAAGGGTTTCTTTAATCTCTAGTCACTGTGCGAGAATGCCTCAGTGATTGCGACTCAGAGTGTTGAACTACGTGCCGGAGCTCGCCTACTCGTAAAAGATGTCACCGTTCGTATCAACCATGGCGATCGCATCGGATTTGTTGGTCGCAACGGTGCAGGCAAGTCCACCCTCGCAAAGGTATTGGCCGGCGAGACTCTTCCTGCAGGCGGCCAAGTTGTTCGCACCGGTTCAATCGGATACCTCCCGCAAGATCCCCGCACTGGTGATCAGGGCGAGCTCGTCCTTAATCGAGTCTTATCTGCCCGAGGCCTGGATCAGATTGCGATCCGTATGAGCAAGGTCGAAGAGGAGATGGCGAACGCCTCCCCTGAAGAGCTCGAGAAGGTATTAGATCGTTACACCCGAGTCAGCGCTGAGTTCGACTCTGCTGGTGGGTATGCGGCTCAAGCCGAAGCAGAATCTATTGCGACTAACCTCGGTCTCCCCGAGCGGATCTTCACACAGACACTCGATGGACTCTCCGGTGGTCAACGCCGTCGCATTGAATTAGCACGTCTGCTCTTCGCTGGATCTGAAACTCTCATCCTCGATGAACCGACTAACCACTTGGATGCTGATTCCATTATCTGGCTTCGCGAATATCTCATTAAGTATTCTGGCGGCCTCGTCATCATCTCGCACGATGTCAATCTCATTGAGACCGTCGTAAATAAGGTCTTCTATATCGATGGCAACCGTAACGTCATCGATGTCTACAACATGGGTTGGAAGAAATACCTACAGCAGCGCGAAGATGATGAACATCGCCGCAAGAAGGAACGCGCTAATGCGGAGAAGAAGGCTGCAATCCTTGCTAAGCAAGGTGAGAAGATGCGCGCAAAGGCTTCAAAGGCTGTTGCTGCTCAAAATATGTTGAAGCGATCTGAACGACTCCTCTCTGGTCTTGAGGCAGTCCGTGTGAGCGACAAGGTTGCTAAGTTGCGCTTCCCTACCCCTGCACCGTGTGGCAAGACTCCGCTGATGGCAGAGGGTTTATCGAAGTCATACGGATCACTAGAAATCTTTACCGATGTCTCACTCGCCATTGATCGTTCATCGCGCGTGGTGATTCTCGGGTTAAACGGCGCTGGCAAGACAACGCTCCTCAAGATTCTAGGAAGTGCACTGGAATCAGATACCGGTGAAATTCTTCCTGGCCATGGGTTAAAGATCGGGTACTACGCACAAGAGCACGAGACCCTTGATTTTGAGCGAACGATTCTCGAGAACATGCTCTCCTCTGGCGAAAAGATCACAGAGCAGCAGGCTCGCCAAGTCCTTGGCTCATTCCTCTTCGTGGGTGATGATGTCGATAAGCCAGTCAAAGTCCTGAGTGGTGGTGAGAGAACTCGATTGGCACTCGCAACCCTCGTTGTCGGATCGGCCAATGTTCTGCTCCTCGATGAGCCAACAAACAACTTAGATCCTGCTTCTCGTGACGAGATTTTGGCCGCACTTGGCGAGTACCAAGGCGCAGTAGTGATGGTAAGCCACGATGAAGGCGCTGTTCGAGCTCTCAAGCCCGAGCGCGTACTCCTCCTTCCTGATGGCGATGAAGATCTCTGGAATGACGAATACTTCGATTTGATCGCGCTCGAATAGCCTTCTTCTTCCTCCGTTTACTTGGCGTTCATCTAATAGCGGGTCCTTGGTAACACTCTCTCCATACTTTTCTCCTACGCGTAATTGGGTAATTGCGCCGTAACCTTAGGAGCCTTCGTGAAGATTTCACAAAAAATTTCAGTAGCAGCCGTTGCAATCGCAACCGTGCTTGCTGGTTCAGTCTCACCAGTAGCGCATGCTGCAGATGCACTTCAGCTTTATGCCGCTCTCGACTATTCAACAGACGTTGCGACAGCATTCACCGCTAAGACTGGTATCCCGGTCAACGTAACCGCTCTTTCAACTGGACCTTTGCTCGCGAAGATCACAGCTGAGAAGAACAACCCACAGTGGGGCGTTTATTGGGCTGATGGCGCAGAGCCTTGTGCGGCATTTGATCTAGATAAGCAACTCCTCCACTACAAGTCTCCAGGAGCACACCTCAACGCGATCGGCGCTCAGCTCGCTCCAAAGACCACTGCATACCAGGTCCCTGGATTCACAGAGATGGTCGGAGTTGTCTACAACTCTTCTAAGGTTCGCAAGCCAACATCATGGGATGACCTAGCAAGTGCTGATTTCAAGAACCAGATCGGTATGAACAACCCTTCTGTCTCGGGCCCAACTTTCCCATTCATTGCTGGTCTCATCCAGCAGCTCGGTACCCAAGATGCAATGAAGGCCTACCTTCTTAAGCTCAAGAGCAACGGACTCCGTGCCTTTGATAAGAATTCAAAGACTCTTGCTGCACTCAACACCGGCGTTGTTAATGTTGCGCTTGTTCAATCTTCAGCTGCAATTACAGAAGTGAACAACTACAAGGCTAAGCCAGTAGCAGGCCTTACCCCTGCAGTCACTTACCTTGATAAGACAACCGTTCTTCCTTCATGCTTAGCGATCGATGCGAAGGCATCTGCTTTCCAGCAATCAGCAGCGAAGAAGTTTGCAGACTTCGTGATGAGCTCAGATGCTGTATCAATCATGGTTAAGTCGAACGCAGGAGATTCACTCTTCTGGCCAACTCTCGTTGGACGCTCGCCATCACCAGCAATCACATCAATGCCAGCGCTCTCATCTGGCAAGGTGCAGATTGTTGATCCATATAAGTATGCACTCATCCAGGGCGAAGTCCAGGATTGGTTCACCAAGAACATCGCTTAAGTAATTCCTAAGCGGTCCATATAATGTCTAACCAGAGAGAGCTCGGGGCTGTGTTGCCTCGGGCTCTCTCTTTTGCTCGATCCAGATTCTCACCGATGACTGCCTTCTGGTTGATCATCGTCAGTATCCTTGTACTTCCGATCATCCTCTTCCTTGCAGTCGCTTTTAGCCCGAAGCTTCTCGATCAAGGACCCGAGTGGTTCACCTTTAATAGTTTCAAAGCTGCTGCGGATCCATACTTTGTCAGATCTATTTGGCACTCATTCTTATTGGGTGTGATCTCCGCCGTCTCCGCTACTGCGATCGCAGTCGGCGTTGCCTGGATCGTTCTACGCACAAACGCTTCATCTAGGAAGATCTGGAACCTCTCCATCTTCGCTCTCCTGCTCGCACCTTCTTATCTCATTGCCTTAGGCTGGGAGCGAATCTTTGAACGTGCGGGAGTTCTCAACATTATCGGGGTCGATCTGCCACATATTCGAGATCTACTCTACGGGCCAGTTGGCATTGGAATGATCCTCACCTTCAAAGGAATTCCATTCGCCTACCTCGTCATTTCAAATGCAATGCGCGGTTTGGGCGAAGAGTTTGAACAAGCAGTGAGAGTCCATGGTGGCTCTCGCATTGAAGCATTCAAGATGATGACTACTCTTCTTCTCCCGGCACTCTGGTCCGGAATAGCCATCGTCTTTGCTGAGAGTATCAGCGACTTTGGAGTCGCTTCGCAACTCTCCTCCCCTGGTCGTTATTCAGTTGCCACCTTCACTCTCTACAAGTCCGTCATGTCTATTCCGGTTTCATTTCCGCTCTGCGCTGCCATCTCGATCATTCTTCTCGCCTTAGTTGTGCTTGCGCTGCTTGCCCAAGCCAAGGCGCTACGCGGTAGATCCTTTCGAGTTCTCAGTGGTCGCACCCGCCCAATTACTCGTCATAAGCTCTCACGCTTAGGTGCTTTTAGTTCAAACTCGGCGATCTATGGCCTGCTCTTCCTCACGCTCGGCATTCCAGTCTTTGGTGCGATTTCAGCCTCCATGATTCAAGGGCTTGGTACAGTCATTTCAAATTACCAATTCAACTTCGATAACTACATCAGGGTCATCAAGAGTCCTTTGCTTCGTTCACCGCTCCTTTTCTCAGCAGAGGCCGCGCTCATTACAGCGACTGTTGCGGTTGTTCTAGCGGCGGTTTCATCGAAGATGCTCGTCTCCACCAAAAATGGTGTTGGTAAGAAGTTCCTGGACTTCTTCCTCTTAGCGGCCGTTGGACTTCCTGGCATTGTCTTCGCGATCGGCTACATCTTCGCTTACAACCTTCCGATTGCTCAGAAGTATGGCTTCCATCTCTATGGGACGGTCGCGCTATTGGTGCTTGCCTACATTGCAACTGCCTTGCCGTCAACGACTCGATCACTCGTTGGAAACATGAACCAGTTCCAAGAGTCTCTCTCTGAAGCTTGTCGAGTGCATGGTTTCAACGCCATTAAGACGTGGATCGCAGTTGTGTTACCACTCATCTCTCGCCCACTCCTAGCCGCATGGTGTTTGACGTACTGTGGAACGCTGCTCGAGCTTCCAGTGAGCCAAATTCTCTATCCACCAGGCCACGCTCCATTGGCAGTGGGAATCGATCATGCACTTGGTAACTATGACTTTGGCGGTGGAACTGCGATGGAGGTCTTCGCCATTATCTCTGCGCTCATTGTGGTCGCCATCATGTTCGCGCTCTATGAATTCTTTGCACCAACCGGATGGAAACAACTAGGAAAGGCACGCCAATGAAGAGCGGTCACTCGATTCGCATCAGCGAAGCACGGAAGAATTACGGCTCCTTGGCTGCGCTCAATGGCCTCTCCCTCGATATCGCTGCGGGTCAATTCACAGTGCTGCTTGGGCCGTCAGGATCTGGAAAATCAACCTTGATTAGATCCCTTGCAGGTATCGAGAAGTTGGATTCTGGATCCATCTTCTTTGGAGATCGCGAGGTCAACCGCGGCCCGATTAATCTTGCGCCAGAGAAGCGCGATCTCGCCATGGTCTTTCAGGATTATGCGCTCTGGCCACATCTGACCGCCTTCGACAATGTCGCATATGCTCTTAAGCGTCGCAAACTTTCAAGTGATGAGTCGACCAAGAAGATTACCCAAGCCCTCGCTCAAGTTGGGCTCGCCACAAAGGGTGAGAATTACCCACATCAACTTTCCGGTGGAGAGCAACAACGCGTAGCACTGGCCCGCGCCATCGTCGCAGATCCAGCTCTCCTTCTCTTCGATGAGCCGCTTTCAAATCTCGACGCCGATCTGCGCGAACGCCTCCGGATCGAAATCTCAACTCTTACTCGTGAAATTGGCGCATCGGCTCTCTATATCACCCACGATCAATCCGAGGCCTTTGCCCTTGCTGATCAGATTGGTGTTATCAATAAGGGATCGATCGAACAGATCGATACCCCGGAGAATATTTATAACAATCCCGCTACACGTTTTGTCGCCACCTTCACCGGAACATCCGGAATCTTTAAAGGAACAGTGCGATCTATCGACGGAAAGAGTTGCATCGTAGCTTTAGGAGAAGAGACCCTTAAGGCCCGCCACACCGTCAACATTTCGGTCGGGCAAGATGTCGACCTACTGGTGCGACCTGCTGCAACCAGCTTCACCGCATCCGATGAGAACCGAATCTCCTCGACCATAACCGATATCGCCTACCGCGGACGTGGATATGAGCACGCCATCGAGACTAAATACGGCTCCCTCACTGGCGTCTTCGATACCATTTCGCATGCCCGCGGAAGTTCGATGGAAGTCTCGATCGATCCTGAGCGTTGTATCGCTTT
>JBAXMU010000013.1:0-26776 GCA_037134155.1 Actinomycetes bacterium | reverse complement strand
TTAGCGTTAGTTTTCAATTTTCCAGCACTTAGATCCAAGAGGTTCTATAGAACGATCTTCATAATTCCTATGGCTATTCCAAGCGTGCTCTCACTTCTGGTTTGGTCAGGTTTATTTACAACAGAAACTGGAGTGATTGACCGGCTTTTCCATATTTCAACGCCTTGGCTAACCCATCCCTGGTGGGCCCGGGTTGCGGTACTAATAGTCGAACTATGGATGACTTTCCCATACATGTTTTTGATTACCACTGGTGCTATTCAAGCAATTCCTGGTGAGATTCTGGAAGCCGCTGAAATTGATGGAGCTAACCCATTGAAGTCATTTACTCATATAAAACTTCCACTAGTGGTTAGAACGGTAGCTCCGCTATTGGTTGCTTCTATAGCCATGGCGCTTAACAATTTCGGTGCAATCTATTTACTCACTGGAGGTGGTCCAACATTCTCAAATTCTAATGGAAATGCCGGTGCCACAGATATCTTGATCTCATATACCTACAAGCTTGCATTTAACGCTCAAGAGGGAAGTAACTACGGATTAGCCAGTGCACTTTCAATTCTTAATTTCCTAATGGTTGGCTTGATCTCAATTTATGGATTGAGACGAATGAAAACAATGGAAGGGATCAACTAAGTGAAGATCTATACCTTCCCAGATGCCAAGCGTCGAAATTTCTGGTTTAAGAAGATCTTGTGGCGCCACGTTGTAGGCATATTTGTTGCTGCCTTCGCACTCTTCCCACTTTTATGGATGGCTTCTGCCGCATTCGACGTCACCGGACAGTTGAGCACTCAGCACCTCATTCCTGCCCATCATGGGTTAAGTAACTTCTCCACGCTCTTTGGGAATAAGGAGAAACCCTTTTTAACGTGGGTTCGAAACTCACTCGTTATCGCATTTAGCGCAGCTGCAATGCAGATCATTATTGGCGCCGCTGCCGCATACCCTCTCAGCCGTCAGAAATTTAAAGGCCGCAAAGTAACGCTCACGATGATCCTGATCGTGCAGATGTTCCCGCAACTCTTGGCCGCGACGACGCTCTTCTTAATCATTAACTCCTTTGGTAAAACTTTCGCCATCTTAGGGCTCGGCCATCAACTTCCACTGATCTTTATCTTCGGAGGCGGTGCATTAGGTGTAAATACTTGGATGCTCAAGGGCTTCTTCGATACGATTCCAACGGAGATCGATGAAGCAGCGACAATTGATGGCGCAAGCCACTTCTTGATCTTTTCCAGAATCATCGTGCCACTTGCTGCCCCAGTGTTTGTTGTGACCTCACTGCTATCGTTTATTGGCATTCTTAACGAGTACCTCATCACCTCGGTCATCCTCGGACTTGATGGAAGAAATATGACGGTCGCGGTTGGTCTTCAGCAATTTATCTATGGGCAGTATGCAAAGAACTGGGGACCATTCGCGGCAGGTGCACTGCTTGCAACGATTCCAGTATTCACATTATTTATTTTCTTACAACGCTTCTTGGTATCGGGCCTCGTAAGTGGATCTGCGAAGGGATAGCGAAAAGTGATTGAAATTGATCAGTTCCAAGTGCGGGGGCTTCCTGGAGTCGTCCATAAGGTTCGATTTGGTAACAGAACAGTTGACTACTGGGCACCAGAGAATCCGGGCGACCATTTGATCGTGGCGCACGATGGCCAAGGCGTGCTCGATAAGCGCAATATCGGCATTAACCCGCATCAACGGGCTACATGGGAGCTTGGGCGGTCGGCTCTGCGTGCTGCACAGAAGCGAGAGTTGGTAGCTCCTACCTTGGTGTGTGTCTATCACACGCCCTATAACGAGGATCCCAACGGGCGTCTGAAGGATTACACGCCAGCGATCTATATGAACCAAGAATCAGATTGGATGCATGAAAGTTTTGGTGTCTACCGTGATCGAGTAGCCACCTTTGTTAATCAGCTCTCGGCAGATCAGCTACTCGACGAGATCACAACCATGATTGTTCCAACCATCATTGATCATATTGGGCAGAGCATCACGCCCGAAAAGACCGCACTCCTAGGTTCGAGCATGGGTGGGCTTGCATCGCTCTATGGAGTAATTCGTAAACCAGATTTCTTCCATACCTCGCTGAGCTTCTCACCGCATTGGATTATCGGAGGAGATGCATTAGTCGAAAAGATGATGCGCGATCTCCCCGATCCAGGAAAACACAGAATTTGGATGAGCCGCGGTACAAAGAATCTCGACGCTCGCTACGAACCAGCACAGGATCTTGCAAACCGATTGATCGCTTCGCGAGGTTATAAAGAAGGCGTTGATTTTATTGGTCGCACCCTCAACAGAGGAGCGCATTCCAATGCAACCTGGGCCAGGTACACACCTGCTGCTCTCAACTTCTGGCTAAAGGATGACCAGTAATGGCACAGCGAATTACATTTGCGGGCGACAGCATTGTTCACGGAGGGCCTTGGCAAGAATGGCTCCCGGACTATGCAGTCACTAACTTCGCTGTTCCAGGTCATACAACAAGTGATTTAAATGAACTCTCTGATGCGATCGTAGAATCTAAGCCTCAGCTACTCATAGTGATGATTGGTACCAATGACTTTGGAAAGTATCGATTGTCTGAAGGGGAAGTGATTCAGAACGTCCTGACACAGATTCGTAAGCTTCGAGCCCTTCTTCCAGATACGCCAATTATTTGGAGTTCGCTCTCTCCTCGAAGTGATGAATTTTCAGAGAGCATGGTGGCTGTGAATGCGGCCATCAAACCGGTTATAGAAGGCCTCGAGATGACCTATCTCGACGTCTTTACACTCCTGAAGGATCCCGAGAAGAACGTCATCGAACGGGTCTATTGCGAAGACCCCGACTCGTTTGGTCTTCACCTGACTCGATCTGGCTATCAGGCATGGTTTGTTGCCCTAGCGCCGCTCATCTCTCAGATTTTGCGACGAGATCCCTTCAATGGCTGATTAATCTCACTATCTGGATAGCGTACGCAATCCACTATATGAGATTTTCCAGATCTTTCTCGGCTTTCGCCTTTTCTCTCTGATTTCATATACCCATGGGATTAATCGTTCAGAAGTATGGCGGCTCATCAGTCGCTGATGCCGAGGGCCTCAAGCGGGTAGCAAGCCGCATTGTGGCGACCAAGAAGGCGGGTCACCAGGTCGCTGTCGTCGTATCTGCCATGGGCGATACCACCGATGAATTGATCGATTTAGCCGAACAAGTCACCCCAATGCCAAATGGCCGCGAACTCGACATGTTGCTCACCGCAGGCGAGCGAATCTCGATGGCACTTCTTGCAATGGCGATCGGCAACTTGGGACATGAGGCTCGTTCATTCACCGGATCACAAGCTGGCGTCTTAACAACATCAACACACGGCAAGGCGCGCATCATCGATGTGAAGCCAGGTCGAATTGTTGAAGCATTGAACGATGGCGCGATTGCAATCGTTGCCGGCTTCCAAGGAATTAACCAGGATACAAATGATGTGACGACACTTGGTCGTGGTGGATCGGATACGACTGCTGTTGCGCTCGCTGCCGCACTCGATGCCGATGTCTGCGAGATCTATACCGACGTCGATGGTGTCTACACCGCAGATCCTCGCATTGTGCCAACTGCGCGCAAATTAGATTCTGTTACATACGAGGAGATGCTCGAACTTGCAGCAAGTGGTGCAAAGGTCCTGCACCTTCGTTGTGTTGAGTATGCACGTCGCTATGACTTACCGATTCACGTCCGATCATCATTTTCAAATCTCGAAGGCACTTGGGTGGTTAAGGATCATCCAGAAGGAGCAAATATGGAACAAGCAATCATCGCAGGAGTCGCTCACGATAAGACCGAAGCGAAGATCACGATCGTCGGTGTTCCAGATCGAACTGGTGTCGCTGCTCGGATCTTCCAGACAATTGCTGATGCCGATATCAATATCGACATGATCGTTCAGAACGTTTCAGCTGCTGCAACTGGTCTGACTGATATCTCCTTCACCTTGCCAAAGAGCGATGGTCCTGAAGCCACTCGTATCCTTAAAGATATTCAGGGCGAGATTGGTTTCCACTCACTCCAGTACGACGATCAGATCGGCAAGCTCTCACTCGTCGGCGCTGGTATGCGTTCGCACCCAGGCGTAACAGCAACGTTTTTCGCATGTTTGGCAGATGCCGGACTCAATATCGAGATGATCTCGACCTCTGAAATCCGCATCTCGGTCATTGTTCGCGAGATCGATCTCGAGAAGGGCGTGAAGGCAGCTCATACCGCCTTCGAACTCGATGCAGATTCAGATGCAGTCGTATACGGAGGTAGCGGACGATGAGTAAGAAGAACCTTCCATCATTGGCAGTTGTCGGTGCAACCGGCGCTGTCGGAACCGTAATGCTCGATATCTTGACCAAGCGTAAGAATGTCTATGGCGAGATCCGTCTCATCGCCTCGGCACGATCTGCTGGAAAGAAGTTGTGGTGTCGCGGTGAAGAACTGACCGTCGTTGCACTCTCACCTGAAGCATTCGATGGCATCGATATCGCGATGTTCGATGTGCCAGATGAGATTTCAGCCGAGTGGGCACCGATCGCAGCCGCACGTGGCGCAGTTGTTGTCGATAACTCAGGTGCATTCCGAATGGATCCAAAGGTTCCACTCGTTGTTCCAGAAGTTAATCCAAAGGATGCGCAGAAGCGCCCTAAGGGAATTATCTCTAATCCGAATTGCACAACGCTTTCGATGATCGTTGCAATGGGTGCGCTCAATAAGCAATTTGGTTTGAAGGAACTCGTCGTTGCTTCGTATCAAGCTGCATCAGGCGCAGGTCAACCTGGTATCGATGCGCTTCGCGAACAGATCTCTGCAGTTGCCGGAACAAATGCGGGCGAAGCGACAGGTGATGTTCGTTCACTCGTTAAGGACTCTGGTCCATTCCCAGCACCGCTTGCTCTCAACGTTGTCCCATGGGCAGGTTCGTTGAAGGAAGAGGGCTACACATCAGAAGAGCTCAAGGTTCGTAATGAATCTCGCAAGATCTTGGGTATGCCAAAGTTGAAAGTATCTGCGACCTGTGTTCGCGTTCCAGTACTTACAACTCACTCACTCGCTGTTCACGCTACTTTCAAGACCGAGGTAAGCCGGAAAGCAGCGCAGAAGGTGCTTTCTAAGGCCCCTGGCGTGATCCTTGAGGATGATCCAGAGAAGAAGAAGTTCCCAACACCCAATGATGTTGTCGGAACCGATCCAACCTGGGTTGGCCGCGTACGTCAGTCACTCGATGATAAGAAGTCACTCGATCTCTTCTTGTGTGGCGACAACCTCCGTAAGGGTGCAGCGCTTAATACCGCTCAGATTGCAGAACTCGTTGCAGCTGAATTCGGTAAGGCTAAAAAGAAGAAGTAGTTAGATACTCGCTTCTAAGGTAATCAGACTTACCTCAGGTGGCGATGCAACTCTGATTCGGGCAAAGGGTGATGTTCCCATGCCAGCTGAAACGTTGAGCCAGGCCTCACCCTTTTGAACACTCACGCCACGAGCGCGCCACTTTGGTAGATCGCAGTTTGTGGTGAGCGCCTTTGATCCACCAGGCCACGGCAATCGAACTTGGCCACCATGTGTATGTCCGGCGAAGATGACATCGAGATCATCGCGGTTCATTGCATCAAGCACTCGCTTATAAGGTGCGTGTGTAACTCCGATCGCGAGATCGCAATCGGCCGCAGGTCCTGCGACGAGGTTGTAATCATCACGATTGAGATGGGCATCATCGGTGCCACGGGCTTCAATCCGCGATCCATTGATCGTGATCATCGCTCTTGCATGGTTGAGGTTCTTCCAGCCGCGACGTTCAAGGCCGTTTGCTAAATCTTTAAAGGGGAGATCTTCACCAAGAATTCGTGGGCCATGATCCTTACGCAGATAGTTGAGTGGGTTCTTAAACTTTGGTGCGTAGTAATCATTAGAACCAAAGACGAATAGACCAGGAAGAGCCAAGAGTTCATCGAGTGCATGAAGTGCAACGGGGACGGCATCTTTATGAGCCAGGAAGTCACCAGTACTTATAACAAGGTCGGGCTTATGGTTGATAAAGGATTTAATATCGGCGATCTCTTGCGAGCGATCAGGGGTCAGATGCAGGTCAGAGAAGTGCAGGACTCGGATCGGCGCCGCCCCAGGGGGGAGCACCGGCAGGGTTGCTTCGCGTAGTTGATAGCCCATAGGCGTGAGAAGATACTCTCTATGAGTATCAAAGAGAGCCTCCAGCACGATTTAACCGAGGCGATTCGCTCACGCGATGAGCTGACATCCGGAACTATCCGCATGGTCTTGACCGCAATCACTATGGAAGAGGTCGCAGGTAAAGAGGCCCGCGAACTCAGCGACGCTGAAGTCATCACCGTCCTTTCGCGCGAATCAAAGAAGCGCCGTGAAGCATCAGAAGCATTCGCCGCAGGTGGACGTGCAGATCGCGCAGAACTTGAAGCGAAAGAGGGCGAAGTTATCGCTCGCTACTTGCCAGCACAGTTGAGCGAAGCCGAGATCAAGCAGTTGATCGCTGATGCAATCGCCGAGACTGGCGCAACCGGACCAGCAGGTATGGGTCAAGTTATGAAGATTATTTCACCAAAGATCGCAGGCAAGGCCGACGGCGGCACTGTCTCAGGGCTCGTCAAAGCAGCACTCACAGGAGGCAACTAATGTCAGATCACACAAAGTTTGAGTATGTAACAGTTCCACTTCTCTCACATGCAACGAAGCAGATCCTCGATACCTGGGGTTCTGAGGGATGGGAACTTGTACAAGTAATTCCAGCACCAGGTACGGGAGAACAATTAGTCGCCTATATGAAGCGTGAGGTTAAGTAAATGGATGTTCGTGCAAAGCTTGCAGAAATCGGATTAACACTTCCAGTAGCGGCACTTCCTGTTGCTGCATATGTGCCTTCAGTACGTACCGGAAACCTCGTCTTCACTGCCGGACAGTTGCCTGTTGTTGATGGCAAGATGGCTGAGACCGGCAAAGTTGGTGGCACTGTCACACCAGAGCGCGCAAAAGAGCTTGCAACAATCTGTATTTTGAATGCACTCGCAGCAGTAGAACTCGTCGCACCTGTTGATTCGATCGTCCGCGTTGTTCAGGTCCGTGGCTTTGTGAATGGCGTTGCAGGATTCGTCGGTCATCCAGGTGTTGTGAACGGTGCGTCAGAGACCTTGATTCATATCTGGGGAGATGCAAACGGTAAGCATGCTCGTACCGCTATCGGCGTTGCAGAATTGCCACTGGATGCACCAGTTGAGATCGAACTCGTTGTCGAGGTTCGGTAATTACTTTCCGCGCTTAGCGATACGTTCGTAATCAAGTACTACAACTGCACGAGGTTCGAGTCTGACCCATCCGCGTGATGCGAAGTCAGCGAGAGCCTTATTAACGGTCTCGCGCGATGCGCCGACCAACTGAGCAAGCTCTTCTTGGGTGAGATCGTGATTGACGTGTAGTCCGTCATCTTTCTGCTGGCCAAAACGTGCGCCAAGATCGATGATCGCCTTTGCGACGCGGCCTGGAACATCTGCGAAGACTAAGTCGGCGAGAATTTCATTGGACTTACGAAGACGCTGCGCAAGGCGGCGGAGTAATTCAAGTGATGCTTGTGGGTGACGTGTAACAAGACCAATAACTTGATCGTGAGCAAGTGCGAGCAACTTTGCATCAGTAACAGCGGTTGCAGTCGCAGTGCGAGGTTCTGGATCGAAGAGTGAGAGTTCACCGAACATCTCGCCCGGTCCAAGGATTGATAATAAGTTTTCGCGGCCATCGATTGAAGTGGTGCCGAGCTTCAACTTACCTTCAAGAACTACGTAGAGGCGGTCGCCTTCATCGCCCTCTTTAAAGAGTGTGTGTCCCTTTGAGACCTTGACCTGGGTCATCGATGCACGAAGTGAGGATGATTCCTCGTCGGTGAGCGCGCTAAAGAGTGGTGCGGAGCGGATTACGGATTCATCGGCAGCTTTGGTCACGAATCGAACTTTACTCAAATGTTGCCTAGATCACCAACCGAAAATATTCGGACTAACCTTGAGCCTGTGAGTCGGTTAAAGAGCGCCAGCGAGGCGAAGAAGATGTATTCCGTACTCACCAAGCGCTATCCGAATGTTCGCTGTGAATTAGATTTTCAGACACCATTTCAACTCTTAGTGGCAACGGTCTTGAGTGCGCAGTGCACCGATAAGCGCGTGAACTCGGTGACGCCGCATCTCTTTAAGAAGTATGGAACACCGAAGAAGATGGCAGCGGCGAAGATCCCTGAGATCGAAGCGATCATCGAACCGCTCGGATTCTTCCATGTGAAGGCACGCCACCTCAAAGGCCTCAGTGAGATCTTGATGCAGGAGTACGCGGGGGATGTGCCACCGATCCAAGATGAACTCGTGAAGTTGCCAGGCGTCGGACGCAAGACGGCAAATGTTGTCCTTGGCCATGCATTCGATATTCCTGGCATCACAGTCGATACCCATTTCGGTCGTCTGGCGCGCAGATTTGGTTGGACCGATCTCGAAGACCCAGTAAAGGTTGAATTCGCGGTTGGTGAATTAATTCCGCAGAAGGAGTGGACCAACCTCTCACAGCGGATGATCTGGCATGGTCGTCGAATCTGTCATAGCCGCAAGCCGGCATGTGGCGCATGTCCACTTGCAAAGATGTGCCCCTCATTTGGAATTGGTGAAACCGATAAAGTAAAGGCTATGGCGCTAGTGAAGAGTGACGAGGACTTCCGTTGAGGCGCGCTCTGATACTTGCTGTTGCACTCATCGTGGCAACTATCTCACCAGCTCACGCAGCATCAACCCCATCGTGTTCAACGATAAAGGTCGCCGCTACACAGTATCCAAAAGGAATTTCACTTCCATGTCTTGATGGACGTGGGTCGATTACCTATCAAGCGATCCGAGGACCAGCACTCGTCAATGTTTGGGGATCGTGGTGTGAACCATGCAAGCAAGAGATCCCGCGTTTAATTGATATCGCGGAAGAGAAGAAGATTTTGATTGTCGGAATCGATGTTGAAGAACGAAATATGGCTGCAGGTCGAGCCTTTGTTGCATCACACAAGATGAGTTGGCCTCAGCTCTATGATGAAAAATCAGCAACTCGCGGCATCTTCGGAATGGGAGTTCCTGTCACTTGGTTTATCGATGCGAATGGCAAAGTGGTCTACAAGCAAATAGGACTCTTTACATCAGATGATCAGATCAAGTCCTTGGTGAAGAAGTACCTTAAGATCACTTTATGAAGAACTGGGTCGATTGGGTTATAGCCTTACTGTTGGTCAGCGCATTGATCCGTGGATATCGGGCCGGATTACTCTCCACACTCTTTAGCGTCATCGGTTATCTCGGCGGCGGATTCGGTGGTCTTCTTCTTTCAATCCACTATGTGAGTAAGTGGCAGAGCAACCTCAATAAATTTGCCGTCATCATCCTTGCAATTGTGATCGGAGCCTCGATCGGTGAGGGGATCTTAAAGCGCTTCGCTAAGGTCTTTCACGACAAGGTGCTCTTCGGCCCCTTTAAGTGGGCAGATTCCTTACTCGGCGCTGCGCTATCGATAGCCAAGACTCTTATTCTGATCTTTGTTATAGGAAAACTCTTGATGGCGATGCCATGGTCCATCGGCCACAACGAGATCCCAAAGAGTGCGTTATTTACCAAGATTGAGCGATCAGCCCCAAAGGTCAGTTTTAATCTTCACTCTTTGCCGACGACAAACCTTCTGAAATAAGTTTCATCACATTTGGATCTGCCAAGGTAGTTGAATCACCGACAGTGCGGTTCTCTGCCACATCGCGAAGCAGACGACGCATGATCTTTCCACTTCGAGTCTTTGGCAATTCATTGACCACCATGATCTGACGTGGGCGTGCGATCGCACCAATCTCTTTAGCGACATGAGCCTTGAGTGACTTGGTAAGTGCTTCACCGGTCTCGGGGTTGGCATGATCGATGCCACCGCGCAAGATCACGAAGGCAACAATTCCTTGGCCGGTCATGGCGTCATTAGCACCAACAACAGCTGCTTCCGCGATCGCTTCATGTGAGACGAGAGCTGATTCAACTTCTGCAGTTGAGATGCGGTGACCCGATACATTCATGACATCGTCAACGCGACCCAACAACCAGAGCGCACCATCTTCATCCCACTTCGCACCATCGCCTGCAAAGTATCGTCCTTCAAAACGTGACCAGTATGTCTCGCGGTAACGCTCGGGTTCGCCCCAGACGCCACGCATCATCGATGGCCATGGCTTATTCAATGTCAGATAACCACTGTGGCCATTGCCAACAATTCGACCTTCATCATCGATCACCGTTGCATCAACACCTGGAAGTGGACGCATCGCAGATCCTGGCTTTGTTGCGGTAATTCCCGGAAGAGGCGAGACCATGATCGAACCAGTCTCGGTCTGCCACCAGGTATCAACGATTGGGCAGTTGTTATGTCCAATGACTTCGCGGTACCACATCCACGCTTCTGGATTGATCGGTTCACCGACTGATCCAAGTAAGCGAAGTGATGAGAGATCGCATGAATTAGGGAACTCATCGCCCCACTTCATCCAGGTACGGATCAAAGTTGGAGCGGTGTAGAGAATGGTGACTTTGTACTTCTCAACGAGCTTAAAGATGCGGTCTTTGCCAGGTGTATCTGGGGTGCCTTCGTACATCACCTGGGTAGCGCCATTAATCATTGGGCCATAGACCATGTAGGAGTGGCCAGTAATCCAGCCAACGTCAGCGGTGCACCAATAGACGTCTGTCTCGGGCTTGAGATCAAAGACCATCTTGTGAGTGAAAGATGTTTGAGTGAGATAACCACCGGTTGTGTGGAAGATTCCCTTTGGCTTCGCCGTTGTGCCAGATGTATAAAGAATAAAGAGCACGTGCTCGGCATCGAAAGCCTGCGCCAGATGCTGATCTGATTGGCTATCAACGAGTTCGTGCCACCAGATATCGCGATCTGGATTCCATGCAGTCTCTTGCTTTGTGCGCTGAACAACTAAGACCTTACGAACATTGGTCTCACCTTTGAGCGCTTCATCAACAACTGGCTTAAGTGCAAAGGCTGCACCTTTTCGGAAGCCACCATCGGCGGTGATGACGAGAGTCGCATCAGCATCTTGAATACGTTGGAGAAGTGAGTCGGCGCTAAATCCGCCGAAGATCACAGAGTGGGCGGCACCGATGCGCGCGCAAGCCAACATTGAGATTACTGCTTCTGGAATATGTGGCATATAAATCGCAACACGATCGCCAGCTTTAACACCGAGAGATGTCAGAGCATTCGCTGCTTTAGAAACTTCTCGCAACATATCGTTGTACGTCAAAGTGCGGGTATCACCTGGTTCACCTTCAAAGTGGAAAGCGACTCGATCACCGCGACCAGCAAGGACATGACGATCGATGCAGTTATAAGAGGCGTTGAGTTTTCCGCCGACAAACCACTTTGCAAATGGCAGATTCCACTCGAGTGCCTGATCCCACTTCTTCTCCCAATGAAGTGAGTGCGCTTGCTTCTCCCAGAACGCGGTGTGATCAGTCCCGGCCTCGTCATAGAGCGACGGCTGAGCATTTGCTTGTGCAGCAAAGGCCGCTGATGGTGGGAAGGTGCGGCTCTCAGTGCCGAGGTTTGAAATCTCTTCGCTACTCATATTTCGAGATTACCAGCCATGACTTATCCACACTATGGGTTTTCACTTCTAATTTTGTGGTCGACGCAGTTGTACTTTCCCAGACGTTGAGATCACTCGGAACCATCCGAGATGGATAAGCGACTAAAAGAGAGGAGAAAGAGATATGTGGTGGATGCGTCTCATAACCGCGGCTTCACACCTGCACCTGGTCAGCTCTGCGGTCAGGCTCGTGGCCAAGGGTAGCCAGGCCCTACTTCACACCAATTTTGGGCTCTTGGGGCTTGACCGCCTCTTGACCAAGATCGGCTTCTAGCCTGCCCGAATTCCAATCCGCCCCGAAATATGGTGGGATTAGCCGTAAGCCTGCGACCCAATGACGCGTCTCGCTAGATACTTACGCGAATTTTCTCATCACTGAGACTGGGATCAAGGAGATCTGTAATGCCAATTGCAACCCCCGAAATTTATGCCGAGATGTTGGACCGTGCGAAGGCTGGCGCCTTTGCCTACCCAGCAATTAACGTCTCATCATCACAGACGTTGATCGGTGCAATCCGCGGATTCGCAGAGGCAGAGTCTGATGGCATCGTCCAGATCTCTTGGGGCGGCGCGGAGTACCTCTCTGGCTCGACTGTAAAGAACATGGTCGATGGCGCAGTTGCGCTCGCTGAATATGCACACATCGTTGCAAAGAATTACAACGTCAATATTGCGCTCCACACCGATCACTGCCCAGCAGAGAAGCTCGATGGCTTCATGCGTCCACTGCTCGCAATTGGTGCAGATCGCATCAAGTCAGGTCAGAAGCCACTCTTCAACTCACATATGTGGGATGGATCAGCAGTAGATATGACCGAGAACATGAAGGTTGCGAAGGAGCTCCTCGAGAAGTCGAAGGCAGCTCGCACCATCCTTGAAATTGAAATCGGCGTCGTCGGTGGCGAAGAAGATGGCATTGAAGCAAAGCACGATGCCAAGCTCTACTCAACACCAGAAGATGCACTCCTTACTCTCGAAACTTTGGGTAATGAAGCAGATGCTCGTTACATGGTTGCTGCAACCTTCGGTAACGTCCATGGTGTTTACAAGCCAGGCAACGTTGTTCTTCAGCCAAAGATCTTGCGCACACTTCAGGATGCAGTAGCTGCAAAGCTCGGACTTCCAGCAGGCGCCAAGCCAATGGATCTCGTCTTCCACGGTGGTTCTGGTTCACTTCTTTCAGAGATTCGCGAATCACTTGATTACGGCGTTATCAAGATGAATATCGATACCGATACTCAGTACGCATTCACTCGCCCAGTTGTTGAGCACATGTTCAAGAACTACGACGGTGTTCTCAAGATTGATGGCGAAGTCGGTAATAAGAAGGCTTACGATCCACGCGCATGGGGTAAGGCTGCTGAAGCCGGTATCGCTGCTCGTGTTGGCGTTGCTTGCGAAGACCTTCGCTCAACCGGCACGTCTCTCTCGAAGTAATCTGCGACTATGCCAGCTCTCGTACTCGTCGGTGCCCAATGGGGCGACGAAGGAAAAGGTAAAGCGACCGATCTTCTTGGCGATCAGGTTGATTATGTTGTGCGCTATCAAGGCGGAAATAACGCCGGCCACACCGTAGTTATCGGCGACCAGAAGTATGCGCTCCACCTTCTTCCTTCTGGAATCCTCAGCCCGAACGTTGTACCTGTAATTGGCAACGGTGTTGTGATCGATCCTTCCGTTTTGCTCGAAGAGATCAAGGGTCTGAATGAACGCGGTATCGATACTTCTAAATTGAAGATCTCGACTAACGCGCACCTCATCACTCCGTATCACCGCACCATCGATAAAGTGTCAGAGCGCTTCTTAGGTAATAACAAGATTGGAACAACCGGTCGCGGAATCGGACCTGCCTACGCAGATAAGATCAATCGCATCGGTATCCGAGTCCAAGATCTCTTCGATCCGTCAATCCTCGAACAGAAGATCTCGGGCGCATTGCGCGACAAGAATCAGGTATTGATCAAGGTATTCAATCGCAAGGGCATCGAAGTGAAGGATGTCTTAGAGGAGTACCTTGGTTATGCCGAGATCCTTCGTCCATATGTGACAGATACTGTCTTGCTTCTCGATAACGCCTTAAAAGCTAATAAAGTCGTACTTCTCGAAGGTTCACAAGGAACTCTCCTCGACGTTGACCACGGCACATATCCATTTGTGACCTCATCAAATCCAACAGCAGGTGGCGCTTCAACTGGTTCGGGTATCGGACCTACCAAGATCACTCGATCGATCGGTATCTTGAAGGCCTACACAACTCGCGTCGGATCTGGTCCATTCCCAACCGAGCTCTTTGATGCAGATGGCGAAGCACTTCGTGCCATCGGCGGCGAGGTCGGTGTGACCACAGGTCGCAACCGTCGTTGTGGTTGGTTCGATGCACCTATCGCTCGTTATGCAGTTCGCGTCAACGGCCTTACTGATTTCTTCTTAACAAAGCTCGATGTACTCAGCACGTGGGAGAAGATTCCAGTCTGCGTCGCCTACGAGATAGATGGCGTTCGCGTCGAAGAACTTCCGGCCTCACAATCTGATTTCCACCACGCAAAGCCAATCTACGAATATCTTCCTGGTTGGATGTGCGATATCTCGGCAGCTCGTTCACTCGATGATCTGCCTGCAAATGCTCGCGCCTATGTGAAGTTCCTTGAAGATATCTCTGGCGCTCCAATGTCAGCGATCGGCGTTGGCCCAGGCCGCGATCAGACGATCTCAGTTCGGTCCCTCATTTGAAGGTTCTGCTGATTGGTTCTGGCGGGCGCGAACATGCACTCGCAACCGGACTACTTAGAGATCCTGAATTAGAAGAACTCCACGTCGCTCCAGGCAACCCTGGTATTGCGGCAATCGCAACCTGCCATCAGATCAATACCGATGACAATCAGGCGGTTATCGCACTAGCGCAACAGTTAAGTATTGACCTCGTCGTGATCGGCCCTGAAAAGCCATTGGTACAAGGTTTATCTGATGATCTTCGCAAGGCTGGCTTCCCAGTCTTTGGCCCATCACAAGCCGCGGCGCAGATCGAGGGATCAAAGGATTTCGCAAAGAAAGTCATGAGCGACGCTGGTGTTCCGACGGCGAAGAGTTTTACCTGCACCAACCGTGAAGAGATCGAGCGTGCACTCGATGCCTTTGGCGCACCTTATGTTGTGAAGCACGATGGTCTCGCAGCTGGCAAAGGCGTTGTTGTCACTAATGATCGCGATGCCGCACTCGAACACGCATTGCTGAGCCCACGCGTTGTGATTGAAGAATTTCTCGATGGCCCAGAAGTTTCACTCTTTGGTATTTCGGATGGCAAGAACATTCTGGCAATGCAACCTGCGCAAGATTTCAAACGCGCACTCGATGGTGACCTTGGTCCAAATACTGGCGGCATGGGTGCGTATTCACCACTTCCTTGGGCACACGATGACATGGTTGAAGAGACGCTCGACTTAGTCTTGAAACCAACGATCGCCGAGATGGCTGCTCGCGGAACTCCATTTGTTGGTCTGCTCTATGCCGGTCTCGCTCTCACAACAAAGGGAACTCGCGTCATTGAATTCAATGCTCGCTTTGGCGATCCCGAGACGCAAGTTCTGATCCCACGGTTGAAGACTCCACTCGCACAATTACTCTTTAAAGCAGCTACTCGCGATCTCAAAGATCATGCGCCACTTCTATGGAGTGAAGAATCTGCCGTGACTGTCGTCTTGGCATCAGAGGGATATCCAGCTTCGCCAAAAGTAGGCGAACCGATCATGGGTCTGAACGCGATCGAAGGTTCAGAGATCTTCCATGCCGGGACCAGATCCGATGGCAGCATCGTGAAGTCCTCGGGTGGTCGAGTCCTGACAGTTACTGGGATGGGATCCGATCTGACTGAGGCCAGAGATAAGGCCTACCGAGTGATCTCGGGGATCACCCTCCACGGCAGCCATTACCGCAGTGATATCGCCCTGAATGCGGCAATCGCCGAAAAAGGGAACTAAGAGTTAAAGATAGGATTACCCCATGAGCCTGCTCGCTGACCGTTATGCATCAGCAGCGATGCGCGCCATCTTTAGCCCGGAACAGAAGATCATCGCAGAGCGCCGCCTCTGGATCGCAGTGATGAAGGCACAGTCCCATCTCGGCCACGCAATCGCTGACACCGTCATCGCAGATTACGAAAAAGTCCTTACAAAGGTCGATCTTGCATCGATCGATGCCCGTGAACGCGTCACTCGCCACGATGTGAAGGCTCGCATTGAAGAGTTCAACGCTCTCGCAGGCCATGAAGCTATCCATGCGGGAATGACATCACGCGATCTCACTGAAAACATTGAAGCGATGCAGGTTCGCGACGGACTCGTCCTTGTTCGCGATCGCGTCGTTGCTGCTCTCGCACTTCTTGGTATTCGCGCAAGTGAATATATCGATCAACCAATCGCTGGTCGTTCACATAATGTCCCGGCTCAGATCACCACACTCGGTAAGCGTTTTGCATCAGCGGCTGAGGAGCTTCTCTTCGCTTACGAGCGTCTCGATAATTTAATTTCACGTTATCCAATTCGCGGAATCAAGGGACCAGTCGGTACTGCGCAAGATTCAGTTGATCTTCTTGGGTCATCTGAAGCACACGCAAAACTTGAGAATGAAGTCGCCGCATACCTTGGCTTCGATCGGGTCCTTGATTCAACCGGGCAGATCTACCCACGTTCATTTGATTTTGATGTCGTCACAACTCTCGTGCAGATCGCTGCCGCACCATCATCACTTGCGACCTCGATTCGCTTGATGGCTGGCGCCGAACTTGTTACTGAAGGATTTAAGGCTGGCCAAGTTGGATCATCGGCGATGCCACACAAGATGAATACTCGTTCATGCGAACGCGTTAATGGCTTAGCGGTTGTTCTCCGTGGGTATGCCTCGATGGTCGGCGAACTCGCTGGTGATCAATGGAATGAAGGCGATGTCTCATGCAGCGTTGTTCGCCGTGTGGCTCTGCCAGATGCGTTTTACGCTATTGATGGCTTGATTGAGACCTTCTTGACTGTCTTGCAAGAGTTCGGTGCATTCCCAGATGTGATCGCTGCAGAACTCACTCGTTACTTGCCATTCTTGGCGACAACAAAGATCTTGATGGCTTCAGTAAAGGCTGGCGTTGGCCGCGAAGAGGCACACGAGACGATTAAAGAACATGCTGTTGCAGCTGCGCTTGGAATTCGTGCGGGCAAGCCAAACACGATGATCGATGCGATCGCAGCTGATTCACGTATTCCACTTAATAAATCTGAACTCGAATATCTTCTTCAAGCACCACTTGAGTTCACTGGTGATGCTCATTCTCAAACCCAGCGAGTTGTTAGTCGCATCGACGCGATTACATCCGCTCACGCTGCCGCGGCGCAGTACCGACCAGGCTCTATTCGATAATGCTAGAGATTGCAGGTTGGAAGCACCTGCGTTCTGGCAAGGTCCGTGACCTCTACACCAATGATGCTGGCCATCTTCTGATCGTTGCCTCTGATCGCATCTCAGCTTTTGATTTTATTCTTCCCATAGAGATTCCTAACAAGGGCGTCTTACTCACCCAGCTCTCACTCTTCTGGTTCGATTTCTTAAAAGATATCGTTCCTAACCACATCATCTCGACAGATGTCCCCGATGTCGTGAGCGGTCGCGCTGTGATCGTTAAGCCGCTGAAGATGTTTGCGATTGAATGCGTTGCTCGCGGATATATCACCGGTAGCGGTTGGGTCGAATATCAGAAGAGCCAATCGATCTGCGGCATCTTGCTTCCTGAAGGCTTGAAGGATGGCGATAAGTTGCCCGAGCCGATCTTCACTCCAGCAACAAAGGCCGAGATGGGCGATCACGACGAAAACATTGATTTTGTGCGGGCGACCGAGATCGTTGGCTTCGCTGCGGCCGAGCGCCTTCGTGAACTAACACTTCAGCTCTACACCCGAGCCCACGATTACGCCGCCACGCGCGGAATCATCCTCGCCGATACCAAGTTTGAGTTCGGAATCGATGATGAAGGTAATATCTGCCTAGGCGATGAGGCCTTAACACCGGATTCCTCACGGTTCTGGGATGCGCAATCCCGATCATCTTTCGATAAGCAGTTCGTTCGCGATTGGTTATTGAACTCTGGGTGGGATCGCGAGAGCCCCCCACCGGCACTACCTGATGATGTTGTTGCAAAGACGCAAGAGCGTTACAACTCAGCTTTTACGCTGCTCACTGGAAAGGCGCTGTAAATGGGAAAGATCATCGTCGAAGTAATGTTGAAGCCAGAAATCTTGGACCCTCAGGGACAGGCAGTCGGCAATGCACTCCCACGTCTTGGCTTTACCTTCGCGCAATCAGTGCGTCAGGGTAAGCGCTTTGAGATTGAGGTAGTAGGCGAACCAACTCCAGCGATGCTCGCCGATGTTGAGAAGGCTGCCGAAGAGTTCTTGGCAAATACTGTTATCGAAACTTTTGTTGTAAAGGTTGAGAAGTAATGCGGGTTGGAGTTGTTACCTTCCCTGGCACCTTAGATGATCGCGACGCAGCCCGCGCAGTTGAATATGCCGGCGCCGAGCCAGTCTCGCTCTGGCATGGATCAGATGATCTCAAGCATGTTGATGCAGTAGTTCTTCCAGGTGGATTCTCATACGGTGATTACCTGCGCTGTGGAGCGATCTCGGCGAAGGCGCCGATCATGAAGTCGATTATCATCGCAGCCGAACATGGCTTTCCAGTACTAGGTATTTGCAATGGTTTCCAGGTTCTTGCTGAAGCCCACTTGTTGCCAGGAGCCCTGACACGTAATGCTGATATGCACTTTTTATGCACGGATCAGACACTAAAGATTGAGAACAACAGCACGATGTGGACCACTGGTTTTACCGCTGGTCAAGAGATTGTGATCCCAATGAAGAATGCTGAAGGCAACTTCAACTGTGATGATGCAACTTTGAATGAACTTGAATCAGAAGGTCGAGTGATTGCTCGCTATGTAGGTGTAAATCCCAACGGATCTCGCGCTGGAATCGCCGGCATCACTAATAAGCGCGGCAATGTTGTCGGATTGATGCCGCACCCAGAACATGCGATCGACTTACTCACTGGCCCAAGTAAAGATGGTCTGACTTTCTTCACATCAGTATTGAATGCGATGGTGAAGTAATGGCACTTGATACCGTCACGAACGCAGCTGCAACACCTGATTTCGAATTGCCGTTCGAACAACTTGGCCTTAAGGCTGATGAGTACGAGAAGATCAAGGGCATCCTTGGTCGTCGCCCAACTGGATCCGAGCTTGCGATGTATTCAGTAATGTGGTCCGAGCACTGCTCTTATAAATCTTCCAAGGTCCACTTGAAGCAATTCGGCGAGAAGGCCCCAAAGTCTGATGCTCTTCTTGTTGGTATCGGCGAGAACGCTGGCGTTGTCGATATCGGTCAGGGCTATGCCGTTACCTTTAAAGCTGAATCACATAACCACCCATCCTTCGTCGAGCCTTATCAAGGCGCAGCAACCGGCGTTGGTGGAATCGTTCGCGATATTTTGACAATGGGCGCTCGCCCAATCGCGGTGATGGATCCACTTCGTTTCGGAAAGGCCGATGCACCTGATACTCGCCGAGTCTTGCCTGGCGTTGTCGCAGGTATCGGTGGATATGGCAACTGCTTGGGCCTTCCGAATATCGGTGGCGAGATCGTCTTCGATGAGACCTATGCCGGAAACCCGTTAGTTAATGCCCTTTGCGTAGGCGTTATGCGCCACGAAGATATTAAGTTGGCCCAGGCTCATGGTGCCGGCAACCTGGTCGTCCTCTTCGGAGCGAAGACTGGTGGAGATGGAATCGGCGGCGCATCAATCCTCGCCTCTGAAACATTCAATACATCAAAGCCAACGAAGCGCCCTGCAGTGCAGGTCGGAGATCCATTTGCAGAAAAGGTCTTGATCGAGTGTTCACTCGAGATCTTCGCTGAAGATTTAGTTGTCGGTATTCAAGATCTTGGTGCCGCTGGAATCTCGTGCGCTACATCAGAACTCGCATCCGCTGGCACTGGTGGCATGAATGTTCAACTCGAGAAGGTCCCACTACGCGACCCATCACTCTCACCTGAAGAGATCTTGATGTCAGAGTCACAAGAGCGTATGTGTGCGATTATCGAACCGAGCAAGCTTGCTCGCTTTATGGCGATCTGCCGTAAGTGGGATGTCACTGCAACTGTTATCGGTGAAGTCACTTCAGGCGATCGTCTCAACATCACCTTCAACGGTGAATTGATCGTCGATGTTCCACCTCGCACTGTTGCACACGATGGCCCAGTCCTTACTCGTCCGATGGCTCGTCCTGATTATCTCGATTCGCTCAAGCCAGTTGTGCTTGATGTGGTTGAAACCCCAGATGCAATTAAGGCTGCGGTTTTGAAGTTGATGGCTTCACCAAATATCGCTGATAAGTCATGGGTTACCAAGCAATACGATAAGTATGTTCAGGGTAATTCCATCCTTGCTCAACCTGAAGATTCGGGCATGATCCGAATCGATGAGCAGACTCACTTGGGTGTTGCGATCTCAACCGACGCGAATGCGCGTTGGAGCTACTTGGATCCTTATAACGGCGTGAAGTTGGCGCTCTTAGAGTCCTGCCGCAATATCGCCACATCAGGGGCAAAACCATTGGCAATCACTAACTGTTTGAACTTCGGATCCCCTGAAGATCCAGGCGTGATGTGGACATTTGCAGAGACTGTACGCGGCCTCGCAGATATCTGCCTTGAAATGGGTCTTCCGGTCACAGGTGGAAATGTCTCGTTCTACAACCAGACTGGAAAGGTCGCGATTCTGCCGACTCCGGTTGTCGGCGTCCTTGGAGTGATCGAGGATGTTCGAACTCGTACATCGATGGCCTTTGCAGTACCGGGACTTGAACTCATTCAACTCGGAAATACTGACGATAACTTCAGTGGATCAGAGTGGGCACATCTACATGGTCAGATGGGTGATCGCGCTCCGACTCCTGATATCGATCAGGAGACGAGACTCGTAAAGCTGCTCCTTGAAGGTCAATCACTCTTTGCAGCAGCACATGACATCAGCAATGGTGGCTTTGCAGCGACTATCTCAGAGATGGTTTTGAAGAGCAATATCGGTGCGACTATCGATCTACCAGCGCAGTACATTCCTGGTGGAGTAACTGCTGGACTCTTCGCTGAGACTCCAGGTCGTGTTGTTGTGGCAGTGAAGCCATCTGATGTCGTGGCACTTAATGTGCTTGCTGAAAAGCATGGTGTTCCATTCCATAAGGTCGGCGTTACAGGTGGAGATGCGCTCGTGATTAACGATGCGACTATCCCGCTCACCGAACTTCGCACTGCATTCACCGAGACCTTCCCAAAGCTCTTCGGTTAAGAGTCAGAGACCTACAACATGAGAGATCCAGTGATCATGGCGAAGGTAAAAGAGATTCTTGGTGCGCTCCAAACGGCCGAACCAGGTCATGCTGTTGAAGTGCGCATCCCACCATATTCTGCGATCCAATGTGGCACTGGTCCTAAGCACACTCGGGGCACGCCGCCGAATGTTGTTGAGATGAGCGCCGAGACGCTTTTCGCCTTGATGGCCGGGGAGATTACCTGGACCGCTGCCGTATCAACGGGTGAGATCCATGCATCAGGTGAGCGATCAGATTTAGCGCCCCTCTTCGAAAAGATTAGGATTACCCAATGAGCCGCCGCCCCGATGGACGTTTAACCCACGAGCTCTTCGCTGAAGAGCACATGCCACAGGATGAGTGCGGCGTATTTGGAGTCTGGGCGCCAGGTGAAGAGGTCGCAAAGCTCACCTTCTACGGTCTTTATGCACTCCAGCACCGCGGCCAAGAGTCGGCCGGTATCGCAACATCTGATGGTGATCGCATCTTTGTTTATAAGGATATGGGTCTGGTTTCGCAAGTTTTTACCGAGAGCGATCTCGCAACATTGACCGGAAACCTCGCTGTTGGACACTGCCGCTACAGCACCACTGGATCTTCCAATTGGAACAATGCCCAACCAACACTTCGTGCCACAAACCACGGCACTCTTGCTTTAGCGCACAACGGAAACCTGACGAACACCGGTGACCTTGCAGAGTTCTTAGCGAAGAATGTTCCGGGTTATGACGAACACGGCAATCACGCTACGACAGATACCGAGATCATGACCGCGTTGATCGCATCGCAAGAGGGCGAATCATTTGAGGTCGCAGCGATGAAAGTCTTGCCAATGTTGAAGGGCGCATTCTCACTCGTCTTCATGGATGAGCAGACACTCTATGCCGCACGCGATGCACATGGCGTACGTCCACTTGTATTAGGAAAACTTGATAATGGTTGGGTCTTCGCATCTGAAACTGCCGCACTCGATATTGTCGGTGCTTCCTATGTTCGCGAGATCGAACCTGGTGAATTTGTTGCAGTTGATGCAGAAGGTCTACGTAGCTATCGCTGGGCTGAGGCAACACCAAAGGGTTGCATCTTCGAATATGTCTATCTAGCGCGTCCCGACACAACAATTGCTGGTCGCAATGTCCACGCCACTCGCGTCGCCGTTGGAGAACAACTTGCGAAAGAACATCCGGTCGAGGCTGACTTAGTTATTCCGGTTCCAGAATCTGGCACACCAGCCGCGGTCGGTTATGCCCGCGCATCTGGAATTCCATATGGTGCAGGTCTTGTAAAGAACTCATATGTCGGCCGTACCTTTATTCAACCAAGCCAGACGATCCGCCAACTCGGTATTCGCTTAAAGCTCAACCCATTGCGCGAAGTCATTGAAGGCAAGCGCATCGTCGTTGTCGATGACTCGATCGTCCGCGGCAATACCCAGCGAGCCTTGATCCGCATGCTCCGCGAGGCGGGCGCCTTGGAGATCCACGTACGTATCTCTAGCCCACCAGTGAAGTGGCCATGCTTCTACGGCATCGATTTCGCTTCCCGTGCCGAACTCATCGCATCAGGTCTTGAAGTCGATGAGATCCGCAGATCTATCGGCGCAGATACCTTGGGTTACGTCTCGATGGCAGGCCTCGTTGAAGCCACAACTATTCCTGAGTCAAAACTCTGTACTGCTTGTTTCTCTGGTACTTATCCGATTGAGATTCCAGCCGATATTTCCAATGGCAAGAACCTGCTCGAGATTGTGAGCCACTACGAGTGAGTACGTATGCAGAAGCTGGCGTCGATATTGATGCAGGAGATCGCGCTGTTCAATTAATGAAGGCCCATCTTGCTAAGGCACGTCGCCCAGAAGTTGTTGGCGACATTGGTGGCTTCGCTGGCCTCTTCGATGTATCTGCACTGAAGGATATGGAGCGCCCACTTCTTGCAACATCAACTGACGGTGTTGGTACGAAGACCGAGATCGCTCGCGCGATGGGTAGGTACGACACGATTGGTGAAGATCTCGTTGCAATGGTTGTCGATGATCTCGTTGTCTGCGGCGCCGAACCGCTCTTCATGACTGATTACATCGCCGTTGGAAAAGTAATTCCAGAACGTATCGCTGAGATTGTTAAAGGAATTGCGATCGGAGCAGCAAAGGCTGGCGTCGCACTTATAGGTGGCGAGACTGCCGAACATCCAGGGTTACTTGAAGAAGATGAATTTGATATCGCTGGAGCTGCAACCGGTGCAATTGATGCAGATCGTCTCCTTGGCGCAGATAAAGTTCAGAGTGGTGACGTCATTATTGCGATGCCAGCTAGTGGTTTGCATGCAAACGGTTATTCATTGGTTCGCCATATCCTTGCTACCCAGAAGATCTCACTTGATACTCGGATCGAAGAGTTATCGAAGACGGTCGGTGAAGTTCTTCTGACCCCAACCGAGATCTATTCGCTCGACTGCCTCACCCTTTATAAGGCGATGCAGGGTTCTCTCCACGGCTTCAGCCACATCACCGGCGGCGGTATCGCCGAGAACACCGCCCGAGTTATGCCAGGCCACCTGATGGCGACTTATGACCGATCCACCTGGGCGCTGCCCGTGGAGATGGCCTATCTGGCCCAGGCTGGGGGCGTCCCGCAGGCGGATATGGAGCGGACCTGGAACTGTGGCATCGGCATGAGCGCCTTCGTGGCGCCCCACGAGGCTGACCGTGCGCTCAAGACCCTGGCTGCCCGGGGAATGAAAGCCTGGGTCGCAGGCGTTATAGGGGAGAGAACGGGCTCAGCAGGCTCTGCTTTGGTGGGTACGTACCAACTCCGATAATCTTCGGCTCTGACGAATTTTGATTTCAGTAAGGGGGTCTCGCAATGGGTAGAGGCCGTGCGAAAGCCAAGCAGACAAAAGTTGCAAGAGATCTCAAGTACAACGGACAAGAGATGGATCTCGAGCGCCTCGCCAAAGAGCTACATGGCGAAGTCGACACAGATAATCAGAACGATGAAGACCCGTTCGCAGAGGGCAACTACATCCGTCGTGCGTAATTGCGCATAGCCATTCACTAATGCGCCCAACTCCGTACGTCGCTTCACTTCGTATCTACGAACCTATCGATGCCTTCGCGCCGGTCGATCAACTTCGTTGGGATGCGATTCCGATGACATCACTCACCGGTCGTGACGAACAACTTCGCGCACTTAAGCGAACTGTCTTCACCGAGCCACCATCACTGCAAGCAGACGGTGCACATGTCTTGGAATTTGAAGGCAAGAAATATATTGCGCCATGGTCAACCGCAACTCGTTGTTGGGCAGCGCTCGAAACTTTTAAGGATTCACTTCCAGCCCCGGTCGCTAAGTTCTTCATTCCAGGATCTGTTGAAGAAGCGATCACAATTAATGTTGAACGCGAAGGACTTGATGAGAAAGTCCCGCACATCATCACCGAGACTTGGGTAATTCCACCACGTTGGTTCTCGCTCTTCTCAACCGATGAGCGACTTCGCGGCACTACCGAAGATGGTGCTTACACCGTGATGCGAACATCGATTGCGAATGCGAAGCAGCGCTGCATGTTCACCCATCAGGCAGTCGTTAACTCATTTGGAAATGGCCCGATCGAAGAAGAGATCGCAGATCTCCTTGAATGGCTATCGATGTTCCACGCCGACTCGATCGTGGAATGTGATTACGGCGGCCTCGCCGATTACTTAGAGCAGGCACTGATCGCCAATGGCGAACCAGGGCTTGAGGCCGATACCTCGATCGAAGATATCCACCTCTCACTCGCTGGCCTCTCACAGGGCGATGGCGCGATGGCCGGTCAGGGTTATGAGCGATTGGTCTCGCGTTGGCGCGCAGTCGCCGCTTTTGAACAGGCGATGTAGCCACAGGTAGAGAAAGAGTCTCTCTTTCACGCTTGATCAGCCATACTTTTGATACTCCTCTTCACATTTCCTGAGAGGCAAGGAATACTCCTCTCATAAGGGACGATTCGGACAGTTGATTTAATCTGCCCAGTCTTCAAGTCAGAAGTGATTGAGAAGGGAGGCCGCCTATGAGTGAAGAGATTCCAGCACAAGAAGTTCTGCTGACCCCATCAGAAGTCGCCGCTCTCTTCCGCGTCGATCCAAAGACCGTCACTCGTTGGGCCAAGGCCGGCAAGCTCACATCGATTCGCACTCTCGGTGGTCATCGTCGCTACAAAGAATCTGAAGTCAAAGCGCTCTTAAATAAGATCACAGCTGATTAATTAGAAGATACTTCACAGCCTTATGAAAATTTCGCACATCCAAGATCTCCTGCTTGCCCTCTCGACCTTCGTTCTCGTCGGTGGCATCACTCCATGGATGCGCAAACTCGCAATTAAGCACGATGTGATGGATTCACCCGTTCACTCACACAAGACTCATAAAGAACCAGTCCCATATCTCGGCGGCCTCGGCATCATCATCGGAATCCTCGCCGTCTCATTCGGTGCACTTATTTATAAGCATTCCGAGAGCAAGAATTATTGGTTAGCCCTCTCAGTCCTTGGACCTGCCTTGATCTTGGGCCTCATCGGTCTCTGGGATGACATTAAGAATCTGCCACCACTACCTCGCTTTATTGCCCAGACCATTGCCGGGGTCTTTACATCGGCTCTTCTTATCGCTTCAAGCACCGTCGGAACCCCAACCGGATCAAAGGTTGTTGATGCGATTATCACCACGATCTGGATCGTCGGTATCTGCAACTCAGTGAATTTCTTCGATAATTTAGATGGTGGGGCAGCCGGAACGATCGCGGTTTCATCCATTGCACTCACAAAGCTCGGTATTGATGGCGGCCAGTATTTAGTAGGCGGTTTAGCAGCTGTAACAGCAGGAGCAACACTTGGATTCCTATTATGGAATAAGAGCCCTGCACGTATTTATATGGGTGATGCTGGAGCACTCTTCTTAGGAATTCTGATCGCATCGCTCACCATCAGACTTCACCCAGATGCCCAATCCCAATGGACATCACTGGCAACACCTGTCCTACTTCTTGCGGTACCAGTCCTCGACACCTCGGTTGCTGTTATCTCACGCCTGCGTCGCAAGATCTCACCATTCCAAGGCGGCCGCGATCATTTGAGCCATCGTTTAATTCGTGCCGGCTTAGCTCGACCAGCCGCAGCAGTCGCACTCTGGGTCTTATCTGGAATCTTCGCAGGGTGTGCAGTCTTGATCCCAATGCTCGGCAAGTCGAGTGAATTGCTCGTCACTGCCATCGCTGCAGTGCTCTGGGCTGGATTATTTATCTTCTTTATTCGCACCGCAGATAATTAAGAGCGGGATCAGTAAAAAACTAGAGTGGCTCGGGACAGGATCGAACTGTCGACCTCACGATCTTCAATCGCGCGCTCGTACCAACTGAGCTACCGAGCCAGTCATGCTGGCTGAATCAATCAACCGCGACCCAGACGGGACTTGAACCCGCGACCTCCGCCGTGACAGGGCGGCGCGCTAACCAACTGCGCTACTGGGCCTAACCGAGTGCCGGGCTTCTGCTATTACGCATTCATTCGGCATCTCATTCGATGAAGAATTACTTCTTCATCAAAACTAGGCGTACTGCTATTCATTTATGAACCCTTGTGAGGGTCGTGCCCCCAACGGGGTTCGAACCCGTGTTACCGCCGTGAAAGGGCGATGTCCT
>JBAXMU010000012.1:0-28085 GCA_037134155.1 Actinomycetes bacterium | reverse complement strand
CCATCCGATTCCTTTACAGGTGGATTTAATTAATTAAATCGGGTTGAGCTTTCCGCTCTTCACATCGTAGATCGCACCCATCACAGTTATCCCCTTTTTCAAGAGTGGATAACTTTCGATTCGCTGAATATCTTTTACCAGCGCAGTGTGCTGATCTTTCACAGTGCGGATCTCAATTCCGCGAGTATCAACACCTGACTTCTCAAGGATCAGAGCGTGTACCTCTTCCTCGGTTGCACTCGCCATACGACAATCTGTATGTGGCATGACAAGGACGCGATCAACATTGAGTAGATGGGTCGCTAAGACGAGTGTGCGCAATACGTCATCAGTAACACGAGCACCTGCGTTACGGAGAATCTTCGCATCGCCTGCCTCCATACCGACAATACGGAGTGGATCGATACGCGAATCCATGCAAGTGACAATCGCGAGACCTTTCTTAGCAGCGCCGCTCAACTCTTGTGATTGAAAGGAAGCTGCAAAGCCTTGGTTTGCATCGAGCAGATCTTTGAAAGTTTCCATAGGCGGTAATTTACTCGGTCGTGGAGGATGCGCGATCGGCAATAGCGATACCCACGAGTACAACGACTGCACCGAGTAATTGGATCGCGTTAAAGCGCTCACCGAGCAATACCCAGGCGAAGGCCCCAGCAATTACTGGTTCAAGCATTCCGATCACGCTGCCGGTTGATGCAGTGGTGTAAATGATTCCGGCCATGACGCACGAATAAGGAACGACGGTTCCGAAGATGATGACGGATGCGACCAAGAGCCACCCTGGCGCGTGATGGCCATGGAATCGACCCAAGAGATCAATATTCTGGGTGAGGTAGTGCGTTGGGTAGCTCCACCACGGCATGATGATTGCGTAGAAGAGGGCGGTAACCCCAAGGCCCCAGGTCAGGATCTCACCGGATGCGCGGGTCGCGGACATGCTCTTGGATTGTAAGAAGTAGACGGTGAGAGCTAATGCGCTCGCTAACGCACCCAGGACGCCAACCCCATTGAGCGTGAGCCCCTTCCAGACTTGCGCCAAGAAGATGAGGCCGAGAAAAGCGAAGGCGAGCCCAATCCACATAGTCGCCTTTACTTCGCGCTTACGTACGAAACGGAGCCAGAGTGCGATCCATAGTGGTGCGGTGAATTCAAGAATCAGCGCGATGCTCACTGGCAGGCGAGCAATCGCAAAGAAGTAGGTCGTCTGAACTCCCGCAAAACCGATAACGCCAAAGAGGAGGAGTTTAGGAATTTCACGCCGCGTTGCTTTGAGCGGAAAACCAGTTCGTGCGTATGTAATAAGGAAGAGAAGTAAGAATGCGCCAGTTGATCGGATCTGGGTTAAACGCCAAGCAGGCATTCCTGATTCAAGGACCCATTTAGAGACGGTGCCATTGGCCGAGAAGAAGAGTGCGCCAAGGACTAAAAGCAGTTCGCCTCTGTATCGTTTCAACACAGAGGCGAGCCTACCTAACTTTTCTTCTTAATAAGCGCTCTCAGGCAAGTTCATGATCTCGCCATCTTCAGATTCAATGATCTTCAATTCAGAGCGAAGATGTGGAAGCACGGTACGGATGAAGTACTTCGCTGATGCGATCTTGCCAGTATAGAAATCCTTATCCTTGCCGGTCGCAGTTGGAAGCTTCTCTGTTGCGATCACTGCTTGGCGTAAGAGCAACCAGGCGATGATCACTTCACCAACGCTCATCAAGACGCGAGTGGTGTTGAGTCCAGTCTTATAAATAACTTCTGGATCTTCTTGTGACTCCATTGCATATCCGACCATTGTGCCGATCATCGCGTTGAGTGTCTCAAGTGCTTTACCAAGTTCTGCCTTCTCGGCAGCGAGCTCGCCACCACTTGCAGCGAAGGCACCAATCTCTTTACCAAGCAGACCAATGGATCTTCCGCCATCTTTAATGATCTTACGGAAGAAGAAGTCGAGTCCTTGGATCGCAGTCGTACCTTCGTACAAGGTATCTATCTTCGCATCACGAACATATTGCTCGAGCGGCCAATCCTTGGTGAATCCTGATCCACCAAAGGTCTGAAGTGATTCAGTACCAAGGAGTGTGTAGGACTTCTCTGAGCCATAACCCTTCACAATAGGAAGGAGGAGATCATTGAGCTTCTCAAGATCTTCAGCATCTTTACCTTCAGCTTTAGCGAGCGCAACTGCATCCTGGATCGATGCGGTGTAGAGAACAAGTGCGCGCATACCTTCGGAGTAAGCCTTCTGCACCATAAGTGAGCGGCGAACATCTGGATGATGAATGATGGTGACACGTGGTGAGGCCTTGTCATTCATGACCTTCATATCGCCACCCTGAACACGCTCTTTCGCATACTTCAGAGCTTGTTGGTAACCAGTCGAAAGTGTTGCAATCGCTTTGGTTCCAACCATCATGCGAGCGAATTCAATAACCTTGAACATCTGGAAGATTCCGTTGTGGACTTCACCGAGGAGGTAACCAACACAAGGTTCTTTCTCACCCATGCCCAATTCGCATGTAGCTGAGACGTTAAGACCCATCTTGTGTTCAACATTAGTGACGTAGACACCATTGCGACCAAGTGGTGCACCAGTCTCCTTATCGAAGTGGAACTTTGGAACCAAGAAGAGTGAGAGACCCTTCGTTCCAGGACCAGCACCTTCTGGACGAGCTAAGACATAGTGGAGAATATTCTCTTGCAGATCTGAATCACCTGATGTGATGAAGCGCTTTGTTCCGGTGAGATGCCATGAACCATCTTCTTGCTTCACAGCCTTGCTGCGACCGGCACCAACATCTGAACCAGCTTCAGGTTCGGTAAGAACCATCGTGGCTCCCCATTCACGTTCAACGACGAACTTCGACCACTTCTTCTGCTCATCTGTGCCGAGTTGGTAGGAGACATTCGCCATCGATGCACCTGTTGTATAGAGATGCACTGCTGGGTTTGAACCAAGAACCATCTCAGCAATCGCCCAACGAACTGAGTAAGGAATCAGAGTTCCACCGAGTTCGACGGGTGCATCAATACGCCACCACTCGTTATCGATAAAGGTGCGGTAGGACTTCTTAAAGCTCTCAGGAAGAGTGACTGACCCGGTCGCCTTATCGAACTTTGTGCCGATTCGGTCGCCGTCGACGAAACTCTCAGCGAGGTCGTTCTCAGCCATGCGCTTCACCTCTTCGAGCATGCCCATGACGGTCTCACGGTCTAACTCCTTGTAGAGCGAGCTTCCCAGGATGCTCTCGCGCCCCAAGAGGTCGAAGAGACAGAATTCGATATCACGCAGATTTGCTATGTAATGGCCCATGACTCAATAATGCTACTGACCAGTAACTTATGCAAGAGGAAGCGAGGATATAAGGTCGGCGAGTGCTACTAAGTGACCGCGATATCCGTTCCGAAGTCGATCAAGGCCGAGTCAAGGTCGAACCATTCTCAGAGGCGATGATTCAGCCATCTAGCGTCGATGTTCGCCTAGACCGCTTCTTCCGCGTCTTCGAGAACCACAAGTATTCCGTGATCGATCCTTCCATTGAACAACCCGAGCTCACACGCGAGATCGCTGTCGCCCCCGATGAATTCTTCATCCTCCACCCAGGCGAGTTTGTACTCGCAAGCACCTACGAAGTCATCACACTTCCAGATGACATCGCCGGTCGCCTCGAAGGTAAGTCATCACTCGGTCGCCTCGGTTTACTCACCCACTCGACTGCTGGATTTATCGATCCAGGCTTTAGCGGACACATCACGCTCGAACTTTCCAATGTTGCAAACCTTCCAGTGAAGCTCTTCCCAGGAATGAAGATCGGCCAACTCTGCTTGATCAAGCTCTCATCTCCAGCCGAGCACCCATACGGTTCAGCGCTCTACGGATCTCGCTACCAAGGACAGCGTGGACCTACGCCATCAAAGTCATGGCTTAACTTCCACCAATCCACCATTCAATAATCAGATTAACTTTAAGTTAATCCCAAGGTTTTCCATATTCGCATTTAAGAAAAAGGGCGTAGAGTAAAAGTATGAAAATCGCAATGTTGGTCATTCCTCTGCTCCTCATCTTGGTTATCTGGGTTGTTTATAGTTACAACAGCCTCATTCGCCTCAACATCTCTGCTGACGAAGCATTCTCACAGATCGAGGTACAACTTAAGCGTCGCGCTGATCTCATCCCTAACCTCGTTGAGACCGTTAAGGGATATGCAACGCACGAGAAGAGCACACTCGATGCCGTGATCTCTGCACGCGCTAAGGCGACCTCTGCAACCGGTATTACTGATGTTGCAGCAGCTGATGGTCAACTCACTACTGCACTTCGTGGATTGCTCGCTGTCGCGGAGAGCTACCCAGATCTCAAAGCATCGGCCAACTTCCTCTCTCTTCAAGAAGAGCTTTCAACAACTGAGAACAAGGTGGCATTCGCTCGCCAGTTCTATAACGACACTGTTCGTAGCCTTAACCAAGCAGTAAAGACCTTCCCATCAAGCCTTTTTGTGGGCATGGCGAAGGTGAGTGCACGTGCCTTCTACGAGGTTGAAAACCCGGCAGATCGCAACGTTCCTAACGTTAAGTTCTAAGTACAGATAGTTATGACAGCTTCATCGCTGAACTTCCGCAAATTACAAGACTCTAATCGTCGTAAGACCTTCGGCCTCTTGGCAGGAATGGGCGCACTTGTTTGGCTCATAGTCTTTGCGGCGATGACCTATCTTGGTAAGTCAACGACCTTTATCGTTCCGGTTGCGGTTGGTATTGCGCTGATCTCAGTATGGGGTTCGTATTACTTCTCGGACTCACTCGTCATGACGATGACAGGAGCAAAGATCATCGAACGTGAAGATCATCCCGAACTCTTCAACCTCGTTGAAGAAGTCTGTATTGCATCCGGATTAAAGCTTCCGAAGGTTGCAATCGTCAATGATCCAGCCCCAAATGCCTTTGCAACTGGCCGCAATCCAGATCACGCTGTTATTGCTTTTACTACTCGAATCCTCGAGATTATGGATCGCGATGAGTTACAAGGCGTCATCGCACATGAGATGAGCCACGTAGCAAACCGTGACACATTAGTCTCGGCTGTTGCTGCAACAACCGCAGGTGCTATCGCAATTTTGAGTGACATGATGACGCGCATGATGATCTTTGGTGGCATGAGCGATCGTGATGATCGCGAGAATAATCAGAATCCATTTGCGATCGTGATCTCACTTCTCGTTTTGATCCTGGCTCCAATCGCTGCCGTACTCTTAAAATCTGCGATCTCACGTAAGCGCGAAGCACTCGCTGACGCAACAGCGGTCTCCTTCACCCGTAACCCAGCCGGCCTTCGCCGTGCACTTGAAGCGCTCGCTGCAGATACAACCGTGGTTCAACAGCGATCAAACGCGGTCGCCCATATCTGGATTGAATCACCGTTGGATGGAAAGAGCGTCTCTAAGTTATTTAGTACTCATCCACCGATCGAAGAGCGCATCGCGATCCTGCGTCAGATGGAAGCAAATCCCGCTTAATTAACCGCTAGTTCCTGTGGACTTTTGACGGTTCTCGGCGAGTCATAGAATCTTGTGGGTATTTCTCGCTACTTTTCTCTGAAGTTGAGGGGAATCGGAGACCCACATGGAGAATCAGTTCCGGCACATTAGCCACAAATTTATTGACTCGCTTAGCGATGGAGTCTTCTCGATTGCAATTACTTTATTGGGCCTCAATGTTGTTGAATTAGTGCCAGAGATCAGTAAAAGCGAAAATATGAATACCGCAATTATGGAAAACTGGCCGACATTTTTATCCTATTTATTGGGCTTTGTGGTCTTGTTTTCTACTTGGTATCAGTATCACGCAGGTAGCCAGTATGTGGAAGGCACAACCGCTTGGATTGTTTGGCAACACGGTTTCGCGATGGCTTGGGTAGCTTTGATGCCCTTTGGTGTTGCACTTCTTGCTCATAATTTAAATTCGCCTAATCGAAAATGGGCGATTTTCTATTTCGGGGTCTGCCTATTTGGCAATTACTGGACAACCTTGATCTTCATGGCCTTCATTAAATTCAATTTCAATGTCTCTTATAATGAGCTTCTGCCAATTCCCGAAGAGGTAATGCGTAAAGCGACTCCAATCTTTTTTGGGTTCACCGGACTATTTGGCTTAATTCTGGTTATTACCTCCCTCTTCTATCCTTGGGTAGCGTTAGCGGGTTATGTGGCATATGTGGCTTCAAATGTGTCACCAGTGGGTACCCTCAATCGAGTAAAACCGATGTTGGAAAAGATGGTTGGGGCCAGACGGGATTAATTCTTCCCAATCAAATTCTCGGGGCTTACTGTCGTAAGTGGATGGTGAGTGACTCAAACCCCCGACCCGGCCACAATAGACCTTTGAGACACGCTCAAAATTTCATCGTGTTAATCTTGAATTAACTCACCGATGCTTGAAAGCGGTGATTTGACCCAATAGGTTTCTTGTACCCAAATTGGGTCTTCCCAGACAGGAATTACAATGGATCAACGTGAAATCAACGAGAAGCGTTATGAGATTGCTGCTTCACAAACCTCATCAGTAATGATGGTAGGGCTTTTCTCAAACCTTGCAATTTTTGCAATAACAGCATTCGCCGATCTTTCTTCTGGGGCTCAAACTGACTGGAAAGTCATCGTGAGTATTGTCGAAGTATTTTTCTTGGTCTTTGCAATGGGAGTTTTTGGCGACATAGCGGCATATGTTAAGGACATTCCTGCAAATGAAGACTCGTCGTGGAATCGAAATGCACGTCAGGCACCACCGGCGATTTTCATGGCAATTTCGGCAGTAGGAATTATCGCATTGTGGTACTTCCAGATTAGAGCAATCGGAGCCTAATAATTAGATTAAAAGGGCTGGGGTAACTGCCTCAGCCCTTTTTCTTTTGAAATTAGATACCTCGAACTCGGACTTACTGTCGTAAGTGGGCGGTGAGGGACTCGAACCCCATCAATTAAGCAGTTATAGGGAAGTGCAGGGTAAAGGCTGCGCCCTGCCCAAGCTCAGATTCAAGCGTGACGGTGCCACCGTGGGCTTTCATCACTGCATCAACAATCGATAAGCCAAGGCCCGAACCTTCGCCCTTAGTGCGGGCACGCGAAGTATCGGCGCGGAAGAATCGTTCGAAGACGCGAGATTGATCCGCCTCAGAGAGGCCAGGACCGTTATCAGCAACAGTGACAGTGACTTCTTGTTCTGATTCTGCAACCGTGACTGTGATGGGAGTTCCGGTTGGCGTATGCGTTCTCGCATTAGCCAGCAGGTTTGCAACCGCCTGATGAATTCGGGTGGAGTCGCCCAAGATAAAGTGTTCGGCATCCCCAAGTGAGACTGTGATTGGGTGATCAGGCCCAGCTGCGCTCGCTGATGCGACAACCTCATGAATAAGTTCATCGAGATCGATCGGATCCTTCGCTAACTCAGGGCTCTGATCCATCCGAGCAAGGAGAAGAAGATCTTCCACGAGTGATCCCATGCGGATCGACTCCTTCTCAATACGACCAATTAACTCTTTTGTCTTCTCTTCACCAGATACGGCACCTTGGCGATGTAATTCAGCGAAACCACGGATTGCAGTCAGCGGTGTCCGTAATTCGTGAGAGGCATCAGCCACGAAGCGGCGAAGCTTTGATTCCGATTCAACTCGAACGGAGAATGATTCTTCGATCCGGCCAAGCATTCGGTTAAGCGATGTTGCAAGCTTGCCAACTTCAGTTTTCTCATTCGCATCAGGAAGACGTGCAGAGAGATCGCCATCTGCAATTGCAGCCGCGGTAACTTCAACTTCACTGAGTGGCTTCAAGCTGATACGGATAAAGGTTCGAGCAATCAAGGCAATCAAGAGGAGAACGATCAACGAGATAAGGAGGAAGAGTGTGGCGAGTTCGGCGAGAGTGCGGTTTACGCTCTCAAGAGATGAAGAGACGATCACTGATCCTTGCTGGGATGGCAAGACGGTTGCAATGACCCGATAGTGCGTATCGCGAGAGGCGCGGAATGTGAAGGGTTCGCCATTTGTTGCCAATACCTTTGCAGTGGTGAAGGAGGAGAAGTCACTACCAACTACCCCACCTGCAAGATCGCCACCAAGTTGGCCAATGACGGTGCCCGTAGCGTCCAAGAGCGTCACGCTGGTCGTTGTAGGAACACCACGGAGTGGGTTGATCGGACGAAATTGCATATCGTCAGTGTTCTGTTGCTGGGCTTCAATACCGGCTCGGTCTAATTGGGTCTGAATGGAATGAGAGATCGTCGATAGCTGAGAATCCAACTGACTCACCAAGAAATTTCGGAGCGATTGAATTGCACCAAAATCAGATGCGGCAATACCGATTGCTGAAACGATCAAGACCGAGACGAGCAAACGGTTACGCAGACTCCACCGAGATAAGTGCATAGTTAAATCTTAATGATTACTTTGCTGAAGGCATTCTCATGCGATATCCGACACCACGAACTGTGTGAATCAGTGGTGGTTCGAAGATATCGATCTTCTTACGAAGATACGAGACATAGGTTTCAACGATGCCGGCATCACCGCGGAAGTCGTACTGCCAGACGTGATCGAGGATCTGAGCTTTACTGACAACACGATCGGCATTAATCATCAAGTAGCGAAGCAGGGTAAATTCGGTAGGGGAGAGATCGACGAGATTGCCGGCGCGACGAACTTCATGAGTTGCTTCATCGAGTTCGAGATCTGCAAAACGAATCTTCTCTTCATCAGTGTCTGTCTCGGTGACTCCAATGCGACGCAAGAGTGCACGAAGTCGAGCAACGAGTTCTTCCAAGCTAAATGGCTTGGTGACGTAATCGTCGCCACCGATAGTAAGTCCTGCGATCTTATCTTCGACTGCATCTTTAGCGGTGAGGAAGAGGACGCCTACTGAATGTCCATCTTGACGAAGTTGTCGACAGACATCAAAACCATTTTGATCCGGCAGCATGACATCCAAAATAAGTGCATGTGGCTTGAACTCTTCGGCGATGCGAAGTGCTTCTGATCCAGTGGCCGCAGTGCGAACATCGAAGCCAACAAATTTGAGGCTCGTTGCGATGAGTTCAGAGATACTCGATTCATCATCGACGACGAGAATCCGCTGAGTTCCTTGGGTGGTTGAACCGCCATTACTTGTCTGCAGTGTTGTAGTTGCCATGGTCGTTAGAGTGCTCCTGCTGGCTGGGGGTTTCCTGAGAACCAGCCTAATCCCAGCCTTGAGAAAGGCGAATCCACAGGGATATCAACAGGTGTGGAGAGAGTTACAGCCGTGTAATTAGTGCCAGCGTGTGGCGAGGGTGAATCCAGCTCCGATGAAGCCGAAGCCGATCAGCATGTTCCAAGGGCCGATCTTCGGGATTGGATAGCCGGTATTTGTCACGTAGTAGATGACGATCCAGATGAGGCCAGCGAGGAAGGCTGCGACCATAGTCGGCGCGAGCCAGGAAGGTGACTCCTGAAGTAGGTGAGCGTGCTCCTCTTGCTCCACGATCTGATCGTGATGGTGCTGCTCTTTGACCTTCTTGCGAACCTTGGATTTAGGCATGGAGCAAGGTTACTACAACTTAGGCGAGAATTGGCCGGTGCCCCCAAAGATCCTTGTAGTCGATAACTACGACTCCTTTGTCTACAACCTCGTCCAGTACCTGGGCCAGATTGGCGCGGAGTGCACCGTCGTCCGCAATGATGAGATCAACGTCGAAACCGCGAAAGATTTTGATGGCGTACTGATCTCCCCAGGACCTGGCACTCCCGAAGCTGCAGGAATCTCGATCGAGATGGTGAAGTACTGCGCTCGCGAGAAGATTCCACTCTTTGGAGTTTGCCTCGGTCACCAAGCGATCGCAACTGCATTTGGAGCAACTGTCTCTCGTGCACCAGAACTCTTACATGGCAAGACTTCTGTCATCACACATAGCGATCGCGGAGTCATGAAGAATATTCCATCACCGATCACCGTCACTCGTTATCACTCACTCGCAATTGAGCCAGCAACACTTCCTTCTGAGCTTGAAGTAACAAGTGCTACAGAATCCGGGGTTGTGATGTCCATCGAACATACGACCTTGCCGATCTCTGGTGTGCAATTCCACCCTGAATCAGTTCTTACAGAGCATGGCCACAAGATGTTAGGCAATTGGTTAGTAGTTTGTGGTGATGCAACAGCGCGCGAACGATCTGAAGGATTAACCTCGGTCGTCGTCAGAAAGTAATGAGTAGGTCTTACTAATTCTGTTTATTGACAGTGATTGTTACAGAAGAACCAATCGGTTGAGAAGCGCCAGCGCTCGGTGCTTGGGCAAGAACATTTCCGATTGCTTGTGACGCATCAAATGCGTAAATGGTCGTCACTAAGAATCCCGACTGGGTTAATACTGTCTGTGCTTGAATTTCACTGACAGAGGTAACAAGTGGAACAACTGCGCTACCGCTAGCAATCTGCAGAACGACTCCGCTTCCGGCAGGAAGTGAAGTACCAGGAGCAGGCGATACTTGTAAGACGGTTCCTGGGTTCTGATTGGAATCGACCGGAATAATTTGAGTGACTGAAAGTCCTGCTGAAAGTAGCGAGTTACGGGCATCAGCAAGCGTCAACCCAAGAAGATCAACTGGGACAGCTGTCTGACCAGGTCCATTAGAAATCACGATAGAGATAGAAGATCCTGGAGTTACCTTCGTGGTGGCAAGTGGAAGTTGGCTCGCAACTCGACCTACTGGAATGTGCGCATCAGGACCTTGCGTGATGTTAATGGTGAAGTTGTGAAGTAAGGCCTTCGCTTGCTCTTGAGTCAGACCTACGACACTTGGAATCTGGATCGTTGCGCTTCCACTCTTCACAACACCGATGATTGCCGCTAACGCAGAGATGAGAACGACTGCGAGAAAAGCGATGAGAACCCGATTCTTCCGCGGCTTGATCCGCTTGATCTTCGTGGTGACCGGTTCACCCTTCATTGCTCGCTTGAGATCAATGAGCATGGCGTGGGCGCTTTGATAACGATGAGCTGGATCTTTCGAGAGCGCGACCGAGCAGATCGTGCCAAGACCGGGATCGAGATCTGCCACCTTCTCAGTAAGCGGGATGAGTTCTCCGGAGACATGTTGGAAGGCGATTGAGACTGGAGTGTCACCGGTAAATGGTGGTTCACCAGAGAGCATCTCGTAGAGAACACAACCGACCGAATAGATATCACTTCGGGCATCTGCCGTCTCACCGGTAGCTTGTTCAGGCGAGAGGTACTGCGCAGTTCCAACAACGTTCCAGGTATTTGTCATCGTCGCACCGATATCGGCCAGAGCGCGAGCAATACCGAAGTCCATCACCTTGATCTCACCATCATCGGTGATCATGATGTTTCCTGGCTTGATATCGCGGTGAACAATTCCCTTGGAATGCGAGTACTCGACCGCATCCAAAATTCCGGCGGTAAAACGGAGCGCTGTCTCGGTATCGATCTCACCTTGCTGCAAGATCTCGCGCAGTGTCTGCCCCTTGACCAACTCCATCACGATGTAGGAGTCAGTGCCATCCTCGCCAGAGTCATAAACCGCAACAATGCCAGGGTGATTGAGCCCAGCTGCTGCTAACGCCTCTTTCCGGAAGCGCGCGACAAATGCGGGATCGCGCGCCAAGTCACTACGCAGGATCTTGATCGCCACTTCACGGTTGAGTCGATCATCGTGTGCCGAGTAAACGTCCGCCATTCCGCCAGTGCCGATCATTGGCCCGACGGTGTAACGACTTCCTAAGACTCTACTCATGCGCGGCACCTAAGAGTTCGCGATCTGTGAGGTCTTCTTCGACGATCTCTGCCCAAATAATTGTGATGTTATCCGGTGCACCCTTCGCCTTGGTCGCTTCGATTAGTGCAGAGATCAACTCTGACTCATCACTCTTCTTAATAATTTGTTCGACTTCATGATCAGAGAGAACCGAGGTGAGGCCATCGCTGCAGAGTAGAAACTTCTCGTGTGTTTGTGCATCAAGACAGACAAGGACAGGATCGATTCCTGAATCTCCCATCAGCGCTTGAGTTAAGAGTGATCGCTGTGGATGATCGTGCACCTCTTCGGGAGTGAGGCGACCTTGATCAATCAATTCTTGCATCACAGTGTGATCAATACTCAATTGGGAGAGCTTCTTCCCATTCCAGCGATATGCGCGCGAATCACCGATATGAAGAAGTTCAATCGTTTTCTCTGTGAGATGCAAGGCGGTAAGTGTGGTTCCCATTCCACCAAGTGATGGATCTTGCGAGGTGCGATCCACAATCTCTTGATCAATCGAATAACAAATATTGAGTAGTAGGTCTTCACGAGATTCATCATCGATCGCGCCATCATCAAGGACTTCACCAAGTGCCGCAAGTGAGGTGATTGCAATCTGTGACGCTACTTCACCAGCAGCATGTCCGCCCATTCCATCTGCAACAGCGATGAGCCGTGGCGAGACATAGGCGGCATCTTCGTTGCCATCGCGGACGAGACCGCGGTCGGTTGCAGCAAGTACGCGAAATGATCGAACCATGACTGCCCCTTCCGCTCAAGCGATATACCTTTAAATAAGGATTACGTACACAGAGCCTAACAAGTTACCCTTGCTCTGTGACCAGCACAGCAACTCGATATGCCTATCTTGGGCCCGAAGGCACATTTACGGAAGCAGCCCTCCATCAGATTACAAGCGCTGATGATGAGCTGATCCCATACGCAAATGTGACTGCCGCCCTCGATGCGGTTCGCTCTGGCGCTGTCAGTAAGGCTCTAGTTCCAATCGAAAATTCGGTCGAAGGCGTCGTGGCCCGCACCTTGGATGAACTAGCAACCGGCACCGCACTCGTTATTACAGCCGAGACAACACTTCCAGTTGCATTTGCACTTATGGTGATGCCAGAGCGCGTTGGTCAGAAGATCACTCGCCTTGCAACACATCCGCACGCTGAATCACAATGTCGCACTTACATCGCGCGCGAACTCCCAGATGTTGAAATTATTGATACTCCATCTACTGCTGCTGCAGCGAAGAATCTCGCTGACGGCACCTTCGATGCTGCGATCGCAGCAAAGTGGGCGGCAGAGAAATATGGTCGCACCGTTATTGCAGAAGATATTGGTGAGAACCAAGGCGCAGTCACACGATTTGTCGTCGCCGAGCTTCCTGGTGAGGTCCCAGCCCCAACCGGAAATGATCGAACATCACTCGTTGCCTATATTGCTATCGACCATGCTGGCGCACTCCTTGAGATCCTTACTGAATTCGCCAAGAACAATGTGAACCTCACCTTCATTCAGAGCCGCCCAACTGGGCGCGAACTCGGCCACTATCACTTCATCATGGATGTGGAAGGCCATATCTCCGATGCTCCTGTCGCTGCAGCGGTGCAGGGCTTGCGCGAGATCTGTGAAGATATTCGCTTCCTCGGTTCATACCCAAGGGTTAGGTAGAGTGAACCCGTGATCGATCTCAAAGTAATTCGCGATAATCCCGATGCTGCTCGTGCATCCCAGAAAGTCCGCGGTGAAGACCCAACGCTGATCGACCAAGTTGTTGCGGCAGATGATGCACGTCGTGCTGCACTCTCCTCCTTTGAATCACTACGCGCCGCGCAGAATCTGCTCTCAAAGAGCGTCGCGGCTGCAAAGGGCGATGAGAAAGCGCCATTACTTGAGAAGGCGAAGGCGCTATCTGCACAAGTAAAAGCTGCTGAAGCCCAAGCAAGTGAGTTAGCTGAAAAGTCTCAAGCGATCTTGTTGCAGATCCACAACTTGATTGATACCGATGCACCAGTGGGTGGCGAAGAAGATTTCAAGATTATTGAACATGTTGGTACTCCACGAGATTTCACCACTGAGGGATTTGAAGCGCGTGATCACGTTGAAATCGGCAAAATCCTTAAGGCGATCGATACCGAACGCGGTGCAAAGGTCTCTGGTTCACGTTTCTATTACCTCACCGGTATGGGAGCGCTCCTCGAGTTTGCACTCGTGAACTATGCAATCTCATCTGCAACAAAGGCTGGCTTCACTCCTGTTATTCCACCAGTTCTCGTTAAGCCACCAGCCATGGAAGGTACTGGCTTCTTAGGACAAGCTGCAGAGAATGTCTTCCACTTGGAAGAAGATGATTTCTATTTAGTCGGAACTTCAGAAGTTCCTCTCGCTGCGTATCACATGGACGAAATTCTTGATCAGCTTCCACTTCGCTATGCCGGTTACTCTTCATGTTTCCGTCGCGAAGCAGGCACCTACGGCAAAGATACTCGTGGAATTATTCGTGTTCACCAATTCGATAAGGTCGAGATGTTCACCTTCTGCAAACCAGAAGATGCGAAGGCCGAACACTTGCGTTTGTTGCAGTGGGAGAAAGATTTCATGAATGCGATGGAGATCCCATACCGAGTGATCGATGTGGCATCAGGTGACCTTGGTGCATCTGCAATTCGTAAGTTCGATATCGAAGCGTGGATCCCTACTCAGAACGCTTATCGCGAAGTCACTTCAACCTCGAATTGCACTGAATTCCAAGCTCGTAGACTCAATATTCGATACCGCGAAGAGAGCGGAACTAAGGCAGTAGCAACGCTTAACGGCACTCTTGTCGCTATTCCACGCATGATCGTTGCAATTCTTGAGAACCACCAGAACGCTGATGGATCAGTCAATGTTCCAGCTGCGCTTCGCCCATTCCTCGGCGTAGATAGATTGTTGCCTACAGCGTGAGTATTCCGGGCAAGCGTCCGAAATTAATTGCAACAGATCTTGATGGCACCATCGTTGTCCACGGAAGTGGTTACGACAATAGTCAGATCCGCCAACGCACCATTGATGCCTTTCGAAAGGCATCCGATCTCGGTATTCATATTTATTTTGTAACAGGACGACCTCCGCGCTGGATGCCAGAGATCAAAGAGGCCTTCGGTTTTGGTAAATCGATCTGTGCAAATGGCGCAATGCTCTATGACTTTAATGATCAAGTAATTCTCGAAGAGTGGGGAATTCCGGTCGAGAACCAATTTGAGATCGCGCGCATTCTCCGCGAACACATTCCACCGATTTCATTTGCGATTGAATATGGCGATGAGTTCCATCACGAGATCAGATATGTCCCACGATGGGATATCGGTGTCGATATGCAACCGTTAGAGAAGATTGAGGCTGCGATGATCCGTCCAGCCTTCAAGATGTTGGCGCGTTGCAGTGATTATGAAATTTCCTCCGATGAGATGTTAGAGATCGCCCAGCGCGAGATTGGACATCTTGCAACTGTCACACACTCCAATCCCACTGAATCACTTCTTGAAATTTCAGCGATCGGTGTCAGCAAAGGCGAGACACTAGCCAAGGTGGCAGCGCGTCTTGGCCTTAGTCCAGATGATTGCGTCACCTTCGGTGATAACCCGAATGACTTCTCGATGCTGGAATGGGCGGGACGTTCGTGGGCGATGGGCGATGGCCACCGCGATGGAATCAAATATGCAAAGTTTGTGGCAGAACCGCATTACACCGACTCGGTCGCCCGGATCATTGAAGAACTTCTGACCCTCCCTGAATAAACCCCGCACAACTTGGGGCATAAAAAGCTCTCAATTTTGAGGGATCCACGCTCCAAGGTAAGTTTGCCCACGGAGGACTCGCATAGCGGCCGAGTGCACCGGTCTTGAAAACCGGCAAGGGAAACCTTCGTGGGTTCAAATCCCACGTCCTCCGCCAGAAAGCAAGCAGGCAGGCGCAGGTGGCTGACTTCACAGCCCCTGCGCTTACCTCTATCTAGCGAACATTCAGGCGCATCGGCAGACTTCTCCTATGGCTACAGGCGTATTTTCCGAAGGTAGAGCGAAGATATCCGAGCGCACACTGCGCACCGACAAATGGTGGATTCAACCGCTCATCACAGTTCTTGTTCTCCTCGCATTCATTGTCTATGCGACCTTCCGTGCATTTGAAAATGGTAATTACTTTGCCGAACCACTGATCTCACCGTTCTACTCACCATGCTTATCTACTGCATGCGTAGCTGGTGCATCATTGCTCGGAACACCATTTGGAATCATTCATATCTTTGGCATGGTGCTCTCACCAGCGCTCTTGATCTTGATCTTCCCACTTGGATTCCGTCTTACTTGTTACTACTACCGTAAGGCGTACTACCGCTCATTCTGGATGTCACCACCAGCATGTGCGGTTGCAGAACCACATGCGAAGTACACCGGCGAGACTCGCGCACCTCTCATCATGCAGAATGCACATCGCTGGTTCTTCTACGCAGGTCTGGTCTTCAACGTCTTGCTCACTACCGATGCGATTCTGGCATTCCGTAATTCAGAGAAGCAGTGGGGCCACATGTCAGTTGGCACGCTAGTTCTTCTCGCGAACTCAACCTTCTTGTGGTTGTACTCGCTCTCATGCCACACCTGCCGCCACACAGTAGGTGGACGTCTTCGTAACTTCTCGAAGCATCCACTTCGCTACAAGGCATGGACAGTTGTTTCAAAGCTCAACCATTATCACCAGAATTTCGCTTGGGTATCGCTGATTGGCGTTGCGCTCGCTGATGTTTATGTCCGTGAAGTCGCGACCCACGCGATCACTAACTGGTACTTCTTCTAAGTCGGGGGCTTCATAGATCATGGCTAATTTAGAGAAACACTCCTACGACGTTGTCGTTATTGGCGCCGGTGGCGCTGGACTTCGCGCTGCAGTAGAAGCCCGCGAAGCCGGCCTCTCGGTCGCAATCGTCTGTAAGTCATTATTTGGTAAGGCCCACACCGTTATGGCTGAAGGTGGCGCTGCTGCTTCCATGGGTAACGTCAATGACAATGACAACTGGATGGTTCACTTCCGCGACACAATGCGCGGCGGCAAGTTCCTCAACCACTACCGCATGGCAGAACTCCATGCGAAAGAGGCACCAGATCGCATCTGGGAACTCGAAATGTGGGGCGCGCTCTTCGATCGCACTAAAGAAGGAAAGATTTCACAACGTAACTTCGGTGGCCATGAGTACCCACGTCTTGCACACGTTGGTGACCGCACTGGTCTCGAACTTATTCGTACCATGCAGCAACGTATCGTTGCACTACAGCAGAAAGATAAGAAGGAGTTCGGCGATGCCGAGAAGAACCTTCGCGTCTTCGCTGAAGTAACAATCACCGAGATCCTTAAAGAGAATGGCAAGATCGCAGGTGCATATGGATATCGCCGTGAAAGCGGCGAAGAGATCCTCTTCGAAGCACCTGCAGTTGTCATCGCAACAGGTGGTGTCGGTAAGACCTTCAAGATTACTTCCAACTCATGGGAGGGCACTGGCGATGGCCATGCGCTCGCTCTCAAGGCCGGTGCAAACTTGGTTGATATGGAGTTCTTGCAATTCCATCCAACTGGAATGGTCTGGCCACTCTCTGTAAAGGGAATCCTCGTTACTGAATCTGTTCGCGGTGAAGGTGGAATTCTCACCAACTCACTCGGTGAGCGCTTTATGTTCAAGTACATCCCAGATGTCTTCAAGGATAAGTACGCAGATAATGAAGAAGAAGCCGATCGTTGGTATCTCGATCAAGATAACAACCGCCGTCCACCAGAGTTGCTCCCACGCGATGAAGTAGCTCGCGCGATCAACGCTGAAGTGAAGGCTGGTCGCGGAACCGAGCATGGTGGAGTCTTCCTCGATGTCTCAAAGCGCATCCCTGCCGAAGTTATTAAGAAGCGCCTGCCATCTATGTGGCACCAGTTCTATGAACTCGCTGGCGTGGATATCACCAAAGAGGCGATGGAAGTCGGCCCAACCTGCCACTACGTTATGGGTGGTGTTGAAGTAGAACCAGATACAGCAGCAGCTGTTGGTGTTGATGGTCTCTTCGCAGCCGGTGAAGTCGCTGGCGGTATGCACGGTTCGAACCGTCTTGGTGGAAACTCACTGACAGATCTGCTCGTCTTCGGTCGTCGCGCCGGAATGGGCGCAGTCGATTATGTGAAGTCACACGGTAAGAATCCAGTCTCTGATGCAACGATTGCAAAGGCTGCGGCGAAGATTGAGGCACCATTTAGCCGCACTGGTGGCGAGAATGCTTACTCACTTCACCAAGAGCTCCAAGAGATCACACATAACTTGGTTGGAATCATCCGTACTGGCGCTGAACTTCAGGAAGCTATTGAGCAGATCGCCGAAATTCGTAAGCGCAGTGCCAATATCTCAGTAACCGGCGATCGTAAGTTCAACCCTGGATTCCACTTAGCTTTCGATCTCGACAATATGTTGTTGGTTGCAGAGAGCACCGCAAAGTCTGCGATCGCACGTGAAGAGTCGCGTGGTGGTCACACTCGCGATGACTTCCCTGGAATGAATTCAACCTGGCGTCAGGTCAACCACATCTCCAGCTTCGATGGTGAGAAGGTAACTGTGAAGCCACAGCCACTTGCTGTACTTCCAAAGGAGCTCTTCGATCTCTTTGATGTACACGAACTTGAGAAGTACATGACTCCGGAAGAAATTGCGAAAGGCGGTTCCAACTAATGGCACGCACTCTCAAATTACGTATCTGGCGTGGTGACGATAAGACTGGTGGCCTACAAGATGTCACTGTCGAAGCGAACCACGGTGAAGTAGTTCTCGATATCATCCACCGCGTGCAGGCAACCCAGATGGGTGACCTCGCAGTCCGCTGGAACTGTAAGGCCGGTAAGTGCGGTTCTTGCTCGATGGAGATCAACGGAAAGCCCCGTCTTGCTTGCATGACGCAGGTTGCCTCATACCCAGAGGATGAGACGATCACCATCACCCCACTTCGCGCATTCCCAGTTATCAAGGATCTCGTCACCGATGTCTCCTTTAACTACAAGAAGGCGATGGAGATTCCATCTGTTGAAATGCCAGCTGATCTCAAGCCAGGCGAGCCACGTATGCAGCAGATCGATGTTGAGCGTTCACAAGAGTTCCGTAAGTGCATCGAATGCTTCTTGTGTCAGGATACCTGCCACGTTATTCGCGATCACGAAGAGAATAAGAAGTCCTTTGCTGGACCTCGCTTCTTCATCCGTATCGCCGAACTCGATATGCACCCACTCGACATGTTGCGTAACCGTAAGAAGAGCGCACAAGAAGAGCATGGCCTTGGAATGTGTAACATCACCAAGTGCTGTACTGAAGTTTGCCCAGAGCACATTCGTATCACCGACAACGCGATCATCCCTATGAAGGAGCGCGTCGTCGATGAGAAGTACGATCCAGTGCGCTGGCTTGGAAGCAAGATCCGCAAGCGCGAAGGCATTCTCTAAACTCCCACTCCAACTCTTCGTTCAAGCGCCTCTGATCTAGTACCCTCTTGGGTATGAAACTCTTAGTGCGTTGGTCGGCTTCTGCGCTCGCTGTCTGGGCTGCAACGGGTTTGGTTCCTGGAATTAAAGTGCACGGTGGCGCCTGGAGTTACTTCTGGGTCGCGCTGCTCTTCTCAGTCATCAATACAACGATCGGTTCACTCATCAAGTTGCTGACCCTTCCTGCAGTTCTTCTCTCACTTGGTCTCTTTATCGTTGTCATCAACGCAGCGATGCTAGAACTGACCGCTCGCTGGTCAACAGCGCTCACGATCAATAGCTTCTGGTCGGCGCTCTTCGCCGCAATCATCATCTCGGTTGTTTCAGGCTTCCTGAATCGCGGAGTGAAGCGAGTGAGCCAAAACTGAAGAATATTGCTGTCGTCTCACTCGGCGGCATAATCGGTTCGCTCTCGCGGTGGGGCCTCTCCCTACCCTTCTCGGAGAAGGGTTTCCCGTGGGGAACACTGCTCGTTAATTACATTGGCTCGGTCGTCCTCGTCGCTGTTCTGCTCTACTCACGCCACCACAAATCAGCGAAGTGGTGGTGGCGTCCCGCTCTCGGTGCCGGTTTCTGCGGCGGCTTCACCACATATTCAGCCTTTGCCCTGAAGATGGATCAATACTTCGAACGCAGCAGCATCACCGAGGCAATCGTCTACGCGGTCGCATCTCTGCTTGGCACATTTATCTTGGTCTTCTCCACTCACGAACTTCTCGAACGGAAGTTAGTGAAATGAATACTGAATTACTGATTGCTCTCGGAGCTGGCATTGGTGCACCAGCACGATATGTCGTTGATAAACAAGTAAAGAAGTTGCATCGCTCACATATCCCACTTGAAACTTTAGGAATCAATACACTAGGTTCATTTATCTTAGGTATGACAGCGCATTACAACCACAACATCGGTTATTTGATTGGCACCGGATTTGCAGGCGCATTTACAACCTGGTCATCATTCGCTGTTGAGGCACACCACTTGATCAAAGAAGATCACAAGGTCAAGGCTTACCTCTATCTCGCCCTGACGCTAGTGCTTGGTATCAGCGCCGCTGCTATTGGAAACTATCTCTAACTCGCAATTAAGCGAGAGATCGCATCCACGCTTCAACATCATCAGACTGGCTTGGAATGTGCTTACTCAAGACTTCGCAGCCAGTTTCGGTGATCAAGACATCATCTTCAATGCGAATACCAATGCCACGTAGTCGTTCTGGCGCATGGAGATCATCTGGATGGAAGTAGAGACCTGGTTCGACAGTAAGAACCATGCCGGCCTTCAAGACGCCTTGACTATATTCGCTATCGCGAGCAGCTCCGCAATCGTGCACATCGATACCGAGCATGTGGCTTACTCCGTGAATAGTCCAACGACGGTGTAACCCGCTATCAGGCTTCATAGATTCTTCGGCAGAGACAGGCAGAACACCAAGTGCCGCAAGGCCTTCAGCAAGTACTTGCTGGCTCGCGCGGTTGATATCAGCGAATTTATTACCTGGCTTACATGCAGCAAAACCAGCTTGTTGCGCCTTCCAGACCAAGTCGTAGATATCGCGCTGAGCCTGCGTGAACTTTCCATTCACTGGCAGGGTACGAGTGATATCTGCGGTGTAGAGCGAATCTAATTCAACACCAGCATCGATCAAGATCAAGTCGCCATTGCGAACATCTCCATCATTGCGGATCCAGTGAAGGACGCAGGCATGCGCTCCGCTTGCAACGATTGAGTCATAACCCAGTTCATTACCTTCAAGGCGGGCACGACCGAAGAATGCGCCTTCGATAATACGTTCACCACGAGTCACACCAATTGCAGCAGGGAAGATCTTGATCATGTCATTGAAACCACGTCCCGTTGCATCAACCGCAGCCTGCATTTCTGCGACCTCGAATGAATCTTTAATCAGGCGCATCTCTGAAAGGAAGGTCTCAAACTTTGCTTCCTTCTTCTTCTCCTTCGAGATGAGTGCATCGATATCTGGATCTTGGCCTCGGACAATAAGGGCATCGGTATCGTCATTTAAAAACTTCTTGATCGATGAAATATCTTTCGTCTTAATTCCGTAGCGAGTGGTGGTCTCATCGAGAGTCATGCGACGGCCGATCCAGAATTCACCGTGGACGCGATCGCGGTAGAACTCCTCCGAGTCGCGTGGTGAGCGTGGATGAACAAAGAGGATCGCTTCGTGACCCTTCTTCTTTGGTTCTAAGACCAATACCGATCCAGGGACAGTGTCTTGAGCGGAGATTCCTGTCAGGTGAGCAAAGGCCGAGTAGGCGCGGAAGCGAAAATCAGTGTCATTACTGCGAACCTTGAGCGTTCCGGCAGGAATAACAAGTCTGATTCCAGGGTACTGCGCAGAGAGCTGATCACGACGAGCGGCAGTAAATGGGAGTACATCTGCCGGAGTGAGTCCAACCAGTGGTGATGGGGCCCAACCGGTGCCCATGAACTTGCTCCAGGCATCTTGTGATGGAGCGTCGTACGAGTTTGTCTTCACCTTTTTGCTCATAGCCAAAGGGTAACGCGGCAGCAATAGTGGGGCAATAACTCGCAGACCGCCCTGAATGTCTCGCGGACATTGGGGTATCTTTGCTAAATGCGCCAGGGAAGCACTCATCTTGCTGAAGTTGAGCACCGGTATAGCGGCGAGAACCCATTCCGCACCCTGATGTACCTCTTCGAGGATCAGAAATTCCGAGTTGCGATCGCCTTTATCTTCTTCAGCATCAAACACTCACCATCGTGGGTGATTCCGCTCGTCACCGCAAATATCATCGATGTCATCAGCCAACACAAGAGCGCTACCGAGCTCTTTATCAATGTTGCGGTTCTCATCATTGTCACGTTCCAGAACTGGCCGGTAAACGTTCTCTACGTTCGATTCCAAAGTCGGGCGATTCGCGAGGTTGAAAACCGCTTGCGTTCTGCACTCGTCGAGCGGATGCAACAACTCAGTATGGGTTTCTATCTTCGGACAAATGCAGGAGTACTTCAAACCAAGGTTATTCGTGATGTTGAGAATATCGAGCAGATGGTGCGCAATCTTTCCGATGGTGGTTTCGTTGCAATTAACGGTGTGATCGGCGCAATCTTGATTACATCACTTAAAGTCCCAGCTTTTCTTCCCTTCTTCTTAATCTTGGGTCCTTGTAGTGCACTCTTAATTATTAAGCTGCGACGCAAACTAAATAATAAGAATGAACTCTTTAGAAGCGAGATCGAAGTAATGTCAGCTCGCGTCAACGAGATGACTACTTTGATACCGATTACTCGCGCACATGGTTTAGAGAAGAGTGCGCTCCAGACGATGTATGAATCCTTTAGTAATGTGAAACGTGCGGGGCTTAGCCTGGATGCCTTTAACGCCAACTTCAACGCAATGGCATGGGTAACCTTCCAATCTGCGAACGTCTTCTGCCTTGGTACGGCAGCTTTCTGCGCGCTCAAAGGGAAGTTTGGGGTTACTACTGGAGATGTAGTCCTGTTGACCTCATTCTTCGGGCAATTGATTGGTGCAGTGATCTTGGTATCGAGCCTCATGCCCCAAATTGCAAAAGGCTTCGCCTCGATTCGTTCATTAGGTGAAGTTCTCGAGTCTCCTGATATTGAGGCGAACGCTGGAAAGCCTGCGATCAAAGAGGTATTAGGAATCGTTGACTTCAAAGATGTGACCTTCACATATCCAAGCTCTGAGAAGCCTGCAATAAACGACCTCACGCTTCGCGTAAAGCCAGGAGAGATGATCGCACTCGTTGGGCCTTCAGGTTCGGGAAAGTCAACGCTTATAAACCTAGCGATCGGTTTCTTACGTCCACAGTCTGGGACGATCTCCTTTGATGGAAATGATCTATCAAAATTTGATTTAAGAACTGCTCGGAAATTTATCTCGGTCGTTCCACAAGAATCAGTTCTCTTTGATGGAAGTGTTCGCGAGAACATTACTTATGGTCTAGGCGATGTGAGTGATGAGGCAGTAGCAAAAGCACTTGAGGATTCAAATGCGAGCGACTTCGTTGCTGCACTTCCTGAAGGCGTAGATACGATTGTCGGCGAACGTGGAGCTCGAATTTCTGGCGGTCAGAAGCAACGTCTTGCGATTGCTCGTGCCCTCATTCGTAATCCAAGAATCTTGGTTCTTGATGAAGCAACATCGGCTCTTGATTCAGAGTCAGAGCGCGCAATTCAAAAGGCGCTGGAGTCGTTGATGGCTAATCGAACTACCTTTGTTGTTGCACATCGTCTTTCAACAGTTCAGAAAGCGGACACAATCCTCGTTCTTCAAGAGGGAAACCTTGTTGAGAAAGGAACTCACCTTCAGTTATCAAAGGCTGGTGGGCTCTATCAGCGCCTCTTTGAAGCACAGACCTTTATCGATGAGACAGGAGAATAGATATGCTGCTTGGACAACCTCGCGAAGCGCTTGAGTCGTATCGCCCACCCCTCACTAAAACCAGCGATTTTGAGGCATTTTGGCGCGAGACGCTATCGATCTACGTACTCGATGATCCCAAGCCAACTCTCGTCGCGATCGAATCACCGATTACTGAGGTTGAGATCTTTGATGTCACAATCCCTGGGTACAACCAAGACCCAGTCAAAGGTTGGTTCTTAACCCCAAAGAATCTCACCACATCACAACCCGTTGTCGTGATCTTCGAAGGCTATGGCGGTGGACGCGGCAATTACAACGAGTGGCTCTTCTGGGTCAATTGCGGCTACCCGACTTTAGTGATGGACACTCGTGGTCAAGGTGGCGGGCATCGCAGAGGAGATACGCCTGATGGCGCTTATCCACGGGGGTCGTCTTCATCTGGATTCATGACGATGGGAATCCAATCAAAGGAAGATTATTACTATCGCCGGGTTTATTCCGATGCAGTCGCCTTCGTTCGAGCAGCAAAGCACCTGCCACATGTTGATGCCAACAGGATTATCACAACAGGTGGCAGTCAAGGTGGAGCTATTGCCCTTGCAGCCGCCTCACTTGCCCCTGAAGTTTTCGCAACGATGCCTGATGTGCCATTCATGTCTCATATCCATCGTGCGATTGAAATTACTGATGCATATCCATACCAAGAGATTGTCAATTACTGTCGGATCCATCGCACTGATTCAGAACATGCACTAGAGACTCTTACCTACTTTGATTGCATGAACTTAGTGACAATGGCAAAAGCCCAAGCGCTCATCAGTCTTGGTATGCACGACCCAATCTGTCCACCAGATACGATCTTTGCAATGCGCAATCACTACGCAGGCAAGACATCTACGCAGGTCTGGGATTTCAATATGCATGAAGGTGGATCAAGCGATCAAAACTTGGTCCAAGCAAAGTGGCTAGCAGAAGTACTTTCACAAGCACATAAATAAAAGGGGATCAGCATGCTAAACGGAGTACACCACCTTGGTTATGGCTTCAATGCCCAATGGGCCTATTCCAGTGAATCTGAAGCGGCGAAACCAGCAGATACCAGAATGCTCGACTTCATGGCGAAGTACGACTTCAACTTCCTTCGTTTGCCACTCGATTATCGTTATTGGTTGCCAAAGATTGGTGGTGCTCAGAACCAAGATTTCCTCAAACTACTCGATAGTTATGTGCATGAATCCATCAGCCGAGGAATTCATATCTCGATCAATCTGCACCGCGCACCGGGTTACTGCATTAATGGATGGGAGAAAGAGAGCACAAACCTCTGGGCAGATGCGATCGCTCAAGATGCTTTCGAAGAACTCTGGACCACGCTTGCTACGCGCTACAAAGGCCAATACAAGACGTCGATGAGCTTTGATCTTGTAAATGAGCCACCTGATATTGGCCAGCGTGGTTTCACTCGGGATATTCATCAGCAGGTTATTCGACGTATTACCGCTGCGATTCGCGCGATTGATCCGGACCGCCAAGTAGTCATCAATGGACTTGCTGGCGGGCATTTAGCTATGCCAGAGCTCGCTGATCTAGAAGTTATTCATAGCGGGCGCGGATATCAACCGATGCTCGTCTCACACTACAAAGCGGAGTGGTGGGCTGGATCTGTGGGAATGCCAGTACCGACCTACCCATGTGAGTACAACGGTCAGTGGTGGGATCGCCAAGCGCTCTGGAATTTCTATGCACCATGGCGTGAAGTTCAAGCAGCGGGTCGTCCCGTACATATTGGTGAGTTTGGTTGCTATCGATACACCGATAACGCGGTTGCGCTCGCTTGGTTCTCAGATCTCTTCGGCATCTACAAGGAATCTGGTTGGGGGTACTCGCTATGGGAGTTCGACGGCAACTTCGGCATCGCTAACCACAACCGTCCAGGCACCGTCTACGAGAACTTCGAAGGACTCAACATTGACCGGGCACTTCTGGATTTGATGCTGGAGAGCCGGAACTAGCTCAATTAGTCATTGACAACGATGGAACTAGGTGGAACTCTTCGCCTAAGATTTTTCAGAACCGAAGAGCATTTTCCTGGTTAAAGGCTGCATAATAGTTTTATCGAAGCTTTGGAATGAATGGAGTCGTAAATGAAGCGTAAGACTTTGGTCCCGATCGGGGTCGCTGCACTCTTTGTTGCTACGGCATACTTCACCGCTGGGCCCGCGGTACCAATGGATACTGATAGAACTTCGGCATTGGCACAAAAAGAACAAGCTAAGCAAGCGACCAAAGAAGTAAAGGCCGCTTACGGTGCGGATATTTCATTTGCGAACGGCATCACACTCAACATCTCAGAGCCAAAGAGTTTTAAAGTAACTGATTCCAATATTGATACAACAGGCAAAATAACGCAGTTTTTGAGCGTAAATTTGACGAATTCTGGCACAGCTGACTTCGATGCAAACTCTCTTTCCATGGGAACGCCGGTTGTTGAAGAAGATACAAATGTAAGTTGCGAACAAGTCTTCCCAATGCAGAAGGATGTTCTTCCAGCCCCAGCCGATCTCACAGTCAAACCAAAGAGCACCTTGACACTCAACTGGGTATTTACTTGTGAGACCAAGCCAGGGAATACCATCACGATCACGTACAACGTGACTGATAAAGATCAAGCAACACTTAGTTTCGTTGCCAAGCCTTAGCGGGCGCCTGACCATTCATTCGGGGCCTAACCGCCCACGCTTAATGTCCTGTTATGTCCTCTCGCATGGCCAAAGAGTTATAGAACTACGCATGACTTCTCATTGACAACGATGACATACGCTGGAAATCTTCCACTTAATCGCAGCGACCCTCGCCTGCGATGGGAGATTGATCTCCCTTGAGCACCAAAGGAGTAACTAGGTGAAGCGTCTCGGAGCTATAGCGTTAGCTATATCGATGGCCGCTGGTGCTGTCTTCAGCACCTCGGCTCACGCCGCAGCGAAGCCAACTCTCACCATCTGGGCAACCGGTGGCGATGCGGATAAGGCTGTAATGCAAGTTGCAGCAGATCTCTTTGCGAAGGCAAACAATGTAAACGTAAAAGTTGAAGCAATTTCATGGGGCGACGGCTATGCAAAGGTTCTAGCAGCCGCTGCCGCTAAGAAGGGACCGGATGTATTCACAGGAGGTCTCTCCTGGGGTATTTCTGCTGGTAACAAGGGAGCACTTGCTGATCTTCGTGCCCTCGGCGTTTCCAACACTGTCCAACCTCTCGTAGCACCTCAGATCTACAAGGCTCTTATCGGATACAAGGCATCAAAGGTTTATGCCGTTCCATTCGATCTCACCTTGATGATGATGTTCTATGACAAGACAACTCTTGCCAAGGCAGGGATCACTGCTGCTCCAACAACTGTTGCTGAATTCAACGCAGCAGCTGCAAAGTTGAAGGCAACAGCCGGAATCACAGCCCCTGTTTACAACGAGTGGGGTAATGGCGACTGGCTCGGATTCTTCTCATGGCTCTACTCAATGGGTGGATCCCTTTATGACTCAAAGTGTCAGGTCAGCATCAACAATGCCAAGGGCGTTGCTGCGTTGACTCAGTTCAAGAAGCTCTACACAGACTTCGGTGCATTGAAGCCAGGTGTTGCAGATTGGACTCTTAATGACAACTTGAAGAAGGGTACATACGGAATCGGATTCTCTGGAAACTTCCAGGCTTCTTCGTTCTACACCTACTACAAGGATTACAAGACCTGGTCAGCAGCTCCAGTTCCATCAACACCAGGAAACAAGAGCGTTGCCTTCATCGGTGGTCGCGGAATCTCGATCATGGATTACATCTCTAATTCACAGAAGAGCCTCGCCGCCAAGTTCATCAAGACTCTTTACAGCGCTGACGTTGTGAAGGCTATGAACGTTGTTGGTGCTGCTCAGAATGCAATCTTCCTCTCACCTGTATCAGCATTCGCTGACACAATCTCTTCATACCCTGCCGATGTATTGGCAACTATTAAGAGCCAGTTGAAGGATGCACAAGGCCCACCAAACTGTAATGGTTGGGAAGATTCACAGAACGACGTTACAACAGCACTTCAGAGCTATATGTTTGGATCAACAGATGTCCAAGCAGCTTTGGATAAGGCCGCTGCTGTAATGAAGTCACATCTCTAAATCGAGGGATAACGTCATCTAATACATGACAGGAGACAAGGGAGAGCAGAAGCTCTCCCTTGTTCTCTCAGTGAAGAAAATTTCCGCACATCTCAAGAATGGATAAGAGACTCCGGTGTTGAGCAATCGCAAGGAAGTTAAGAGTGAAGGTGTAAGTCGCAAGACTGGTTTCCGTAGATTTAGTGATGGCGGATTCTCGACCTACTCAATGCTCGGCCCATTTGTTGCACT
>JBAXMU010000011.1:0-29855 GCA_037134155.1 Actinomycetes bacterium | reverse complement strand
CCTCTTCGAGGTTCTCAATGCGCTTTCCACCATGCATCTTGCGGATCTGCGAGATATGGAGCAAGCCATCTTTACCTGGAACGAGTGAGATGAAAGCACCGAAGGTAGCAAGCTTCACAACTGAACCGTTGAAACGCTCTCCGACCTTTGGAACTACCGGGTTAGCGATAGCTTCGATCATTGCCTTTGCAGCCTCGGCCTGTGAGCCTTCGAGTGCGCCGATGTAGATCGTTCCATCATCTTCGATAGTGATATCAGCACCAGTATCGCCTTGGATCTGGTTGATCATCTTGCCCTTAGGTCCGATGATCGCTCCGATAAGGTCAACTGGGACCTTGATCGAGATGATACGTGGAGCCAAGAGGCTCATCTCATCTGGAACATCGATTGCTGAGAGCATGATGTCGAGAATTGAAAGGCGGGCTTCCTTCGCCTGGAGGAGTGCTGCAGCAAGAACTGATGCAGGAATTCCATCAAGCTTGGTATCGAGCTGGAGTGCTGTAACAAATTCCTTTGTACCGGCAACCTTGAAGTCCATATCTCCGAATGCATCTTCTGCACCGAGAATATCGGTCAAAGCAACGTACTCGGTCTTGCCATCAACATCATCAGAGATGAGACCCATTGCAATACCTGCGACAGCGGCCTTGAGAGGCACACCAGCGTTGAGGAGTGACATGGTTGATGCACAAACAGAACCCATTGAGGTTGAACCATTTGAACCAAGCGCTTCAGAGACCTGACGGATTGCGTAAGGGAACTCTTCGCGGGTTGGAAGTACTGGAACAAGTGCACGCTCTGCAAGAGCACCGTGGCCGATTTCGCGACGCTTAGGTGATCCAACACGACCGGTCTCGCCTACTGAGTAAGGAGGGAAGTTGTAGTTGTGCATGTAGCGCTTATTTGTCTCAGGGCTCAATGTGTCGAGCATCTGTTCCATCTTCAGCATATTAAGAGTGGTGACTCCGAGGATCTGAGTCTCGCCGCGCTCAAAGATCGCTGAACCGTGGACGCGAGGAATAACTTCAACCTCTGCAGTGATTGCACGAATATCGCGCAAGCCACGTCCATCGATACGGATCTTCTCGCGAAGAACGCGCTGACGAACAACCTTCTTAGTAACAGAACGGATCGCAGCAGAGACTTCCTTCTCGCGACCTTCGAACTGTGGGTTAACACTCTCTTTGATTGCTTCGTTAGCAGCATCGAGTGCGAGTTCGCGCTCTTGCTTACCGGCAATGGTGAGCGCCTTAGCGATCGAATCCTTGCCAGCTGCTTCAACAACCTTGTAGACATCATCCTGGTAATCAAGGAAGACAGGGAATTCACCGGTTGGCTTTGCAGCGACCTTGGCGAGTTCTGACTGTGCTTCGCAGAGAATACGGATAAATGGCTTTGCAGCATCAAGTCCTTGTCCAACAACTTCTTCTGTAGGTGCGCCTGCGCCACCCTTGATGAGGTTGATGGTCTCAGATGTTGCTTCTGCTTCAACCATCATGATTGCAACGTCGCCATCAGAGATACGGCCTGCAACGACCATGTCGAAGGTAGCCTTCTCAAGATCAGAGTGGTTAGGGAATGCAACCCATTGGCCTTCGATGAGTGCTACGCGCACGCCACCGATTGGACCAGAGAATGGCAGACCTGCGAGCTGAGTCGACATCGATGCAGCGTTGATCGCAAGTACGTCGTACATGTGATCTGGGTGCAGTGCCATGACTGTGACAACGATCTGAACCTCATTGCGAAGACCCTTCACGAATGATGGGCGCAATGGACGGTCGATCAAACGACAGGTAAGAATCGCATCTTCTGAAGGGCGACCTTCACGGCGGAAGAATGATCCTGGGATCTTTCCTGCTGCGTACATGCGCTCTTCAACATCCACTGTAAGTGGGAAGAAGTCGAATTGATCCTTCGGATTCTTTGAGGCAGTTGTTGCTGAGAGCAACATAGTCTCGTCATCGAGGTATACGACAGCGGTTCCAGCTGCTTGCTTTGCGAGGCGTCCGGTTTCAAAACGGATCTCGCGCTTTCCAAACTTGCCGTTATCAATCGTTGCAACGGCGAACTTCACATCTTGACCCTCCATGGGTCGCTCCATTTCTTACCGTTCACACGCATCAGTAATGGATCTTCGATCGAAGCCCGCGCCGCACTCTTTTTTATACTCTTTAAAAGAGTGTGCGAAAGCCACTACCGAGGACCGATTAACTGATGTGAGGAAGGTATTTACTAAATTAGCGGCGAATACCGAGCTTTTCGATAATCGCTCTGTAGCGTGTTACATCAGTCTTTGCGAGGTACTGCAAGATACGGCGACGCTTACCAACCATGAGCAAGAGTCCACGACGGTTGTGATGGTCGTTCTTGTTGGTCTTAAGGTGTTCGGTCACTTCTTCAATTCGCTTTGAAAGCAAGGCGATCTGAGTCTCTGGGCTTCCTGTGTCAGTGGCAGAAGCGCCGTACTTTGCGATGATCTCTTTTTTCTCTGCAGGCTGTAAAGCCATGGGGCACTCCTTGTACTGTCACGAGGGCCTCGGTGTGACTCACGAAGGCACAATTACTCGCTTTGATGTGGTGCTGAGTCTACCCAAGGGGTTGGATCAGGAGAAATCGGGGCCGCCCTTACGCGCACGCTTGAGCTCGTAGAAGCCTGGAACCTCGAGGCAGAGGGCGAGGCCATCCCAGAGGCGACCTGCCTGCTCCCCCTTTGGTGCTGGTGAGATCACTGGGCCGAAGAAGGCGGCATCGCCGATTGCGAGAACTGGGGTTCCAACATCATTTCCAACGAGTGAGATCGCGCGATCATGGCTGGCGATCATCGGCTCATTCCATGATTCATCCTTGGCGGTCGCCAAGAGATCGGCAGGCAATCCTGCTTCTTCGAGTGCCGCGGTGAGAAGTTCATCGCTGACCTTCTCCTTCTTGAGGTGGATTCGAGTACCCATCGCGTTGTAGAGCGCGATGACTGCACCATTGCCGTGCTTCTCTTTTACAACAGTGACGAGGCGGACTGCATCCCATGACCGTGTGAAAGCTGCCTTGTGAGCCTCATCCATCTCGCGATCCTTATTGAGTTGAGCCAAGCTCATGATGTTCCAAGTAACTTCAAGGTCGCGAACAGCAGCTGCCTCTAATAACCAACGCGAAGTAATCCATGCGAATGGGCAGATTGGGTCGAACCACATATCTACTTTTCGCGCTGATGCCATTTTTATCTCCAATTACATTAGTTGATTACTTACCTTGGGTTAGCTCGCGGGTCTTCTGACAATCTTCCTTCATCTGAACGAGCAATGGATCGAGTCCATCAAACTTGAGTGTGTCACGCAAGCGCCAACCAAACTCTAGCTTCGCCTCTTGATCATATAAATCTAAATCTGTTTGATCGAGCGCATAGGCCTCGACCTGACGACCACGGATACCAGGGAAGGTTGGATTCGTTCCGATCGAGATCGCAGCTGGCCAACGAATGCCGCCGACTTCCAACCATCCGGCATAGACGCCATCTGCTGGAATTGTGGTGCTCTCAGTTAATCCAATATTGGCAGTTGGATATCCGATCGTGCGACCACGCTTCTCGCCGTGGACCACTGGTCCGCGTAAATAGAATCTGCGAGTCAATAATTCATTTGCGCGTTCGATATCGCCATCTTTAACTAATGCACGAATACGGGAAGAAGAGATCGGCGAACCACGATTCTCTTCGAGATCGACTGCACTGACGCCAAAGCTCTTGCCGCAGTTCTGGAGGTATTCAACGTTACCCGCTGCTTTATGGCCGAAGGTGAAGTTCTTCCCCACTGTTACGTGGCTGGCATGCAACTGATCGATCAAAATCTCTTCAATAAATTGATCTGGGCTCTTTGCCGCAAAGTCTCGAGTAAATTCGATAACGACGACATCGTGGGCACCGCTCGCCTTTAAGAGCGCGATGCGATCTGCAAGCGGCAGCAGCATCGATGGAGTGCGCTCTGGTGCGAAGACCGAGGTGGGATGTGGATCAAAGGTGAGTACGGTGACCTCACCGTGCTTCGCGGCTTCGGCGATGATCTCTTGATGGCCAGCATGGACACCATCGAAGATGCCAATCGCTACTGATCTCATCTGCTTATTCTTTCACGGCCACGAGAGTAGGTGTTGCCAACTCTTTGCCAGCAAAGTCACGGTTCTCCAGCAGAGCTGCAAAATTGCCATCTTGATTGAGCGCGGCAACGGTGCCTGCGACCTCGCTTGCGCCGATCGTGCGACCAAAGCCAATCTCGATCAACTCTTCATACGTAAGTGTTCGGGTAGGCAGCATTCGAGAGACGCCATCGGCCGTTGGAATGATCTCGGCACTCTCAAGATCTGCACACTCATCGATCGTGAAGGGTGAGACCAAAGTGCGACGTAGAGATGTGAGGTGTCCCCCAACGCCCAGTGCATCGCCAAGATCTCGAGCAATCGATCGGATGTAAGTTCCGGCAGAGCACGTGACTGCAATATCGATCTCTGTACCGCGAACCGCTTTGATATCGATCGCAAAGATCGTTACTTCACGGGCTGGGATATCAACGACTTCACCTTCACGCACTCGCTGGTGCGCACGCTTGCCATCGATCTTGATCGCCGAGACCGAACTCGGGCGTTGCATGATGGTCCCAACAAATTTCGCTAACTCTGTACGGATCTGCTCCTCAGAAATGTGGGAGGCGTCGGCAGTTGCAATGACATCGCCTTCGCGATCATCCGTATGCGTCGCAATGCCGAGTTTGATCGTCGCTTCATAGGATTTCTTGCCATCAACAACATACTGCAGAAGTTTGGTGGCATTACCTACGCCAAGGACTAATACACCCGTAGCCATCGGATCTAATGTGCCAGCATGACCGACGCGCTTTGTCCCACACTTCTTCCGTGCCTTTGCGACGACATCATGTGACGTCATTCCTGCTGCCTTATCGACGAGGAGGAAGCCATTCATCAGCGCAGGAGATCTCTACTTATTCGTGGGTCTTATATGGATTAGCGTCGCCGATTGGCTTTGCATTCTCACGAAGCTTGGCGAGTTCGGCATCAGCAGCGCGAACCTGGCTCATCAGATCGTTCATCGCAGATGCCTGCTCTTGCAATCCATCGGCGAAGAATTCGATCGTTGGGACGATACGAAGACCAAGTGACTTACCTACTTCACCGCGGAGCAGGCCCTTCGATGAGGCGAGTGCTGCAGCTGTTCCGGCTTGAGCATCGGCATCGCCGAAGACGGTGTAGAAGATCGATGCTTGTTGAAGGTCGCCAGTGACGCGCACATCGGTGATCGTCACAAACCCAAGGCGCGGGTCTTTCACCCGAGTCTCTAGGGCCTGTGCGACCACCTCTTTAATGCGATCTGCAACCTTTAAGGCGCGATTAGATGCCATTGTTATGCGCGCTTCTTCTCGCGAATCTCAAAGGTCTGAATAACATCGCCGACTTCAAGCTCCTTGAATGATCCAAGACCAATACCGCACTCGAAGCCTTCACGGACTTCGTTCGCATCATCCTTGAATCGACGGAGTGAGTCGATAACGAGATTCTCGGTATGCACTACGCCACCGCGCAAGGTACGAGCCTTGGCGTTGCGCTTGATTGTGCCATCGAGAACCATCGATCCTGCGATATTTCCAACCTTAGAAGATTTGAAGATATCTCGAACTTCAGCATTACCGGTGATGATCTCTTCGTACTCAGGCTTAAGCAGACCCTTGAGCGCTGCTTCGATCTCTTCGATCGCCTGGTAAATGACGGTGTAGAACTTCACTTCTACGCCCTCTTGATCAGCAAAGATTGCAGTCTGAGGTTCTGGCTTCACATTGAAGCCGATGATCACTGCAGTTGAAGCAGATGCGAGCGTGACGTCGTTCTTGGTAATCGCACCAACACCACGGTGGATAACGCGAAGATCAACTTCGGCACCGACATCGAGGAGCAACAAGGCATCTTCGAGCGCTTCGACCGAACCAGAAACGTCACCCTTGATGATGAGGTTAAGGGTGCTGACCTTGGATTGCTCCATGAAGTCTTCGAGTGAGACCTTCTTACGGGTCTTCGCAAGGAGTGCGTTACGTGTTGCAAGCTGACGCTTCTCAGCGATCTGGCGAGCAGTACGGTCATCCTCGGCGACGATAAAGGTATCGCCTGCACCTGGAACTGATGTGAAGCCGAGAACCTGAACTGGACGTGATGGACCAGCCTCAAGAACGTTCTCGCCATTCTCATCGAGCATTGCACGAACGCGGCCAAATGAGCCACCAGCAACGATTGCATCTCCGACACGGAGCGTTCCACGCTGAACAAGGACGGTAGCAACTGGGCCACGACCCTTATCGAGGTTCGCTTCAATAGCAACACCGCGCGCGACATCATCTGCCACGGCACGAAGATCGAGCGCTGCATCAGCGGTGAGGAGTACAGAGTCGATGAGTTCAGAGATTCCATCACCAGATTTAGCAGAGACGTTCACGAAGATGGTCTCTCCGCCGTACTCTTCCGCGACCAAGTTGTACTCAGTCAACTGCTGCCGGACCTTATCTGGGTTCGCACCCTCTTTATCAATCTTGTTCACGGCAACGACGATTGGAACATCGGCTGCTTGTGCGTGGTTGAGCGCTTCAATGGTCTGGGGCATTACACCGTCATCAGCTGCAACGACGAGGATCGCAATATCGGTGACCTTCGCACCACGAGCACGCATCGCTGTAAATGCTTCGTGACCTGGCGTATCGATAAAGGTAATTGCGCGTTCAACGCCATCATGCGTATGGTGAATCTGATACGCACCGATGTGCTGAGTGATTCCACCGGCTTCAGTCTTAATGACTTCAGTCGAACGGATCGCATCGAGCAAGCGAGTCTTACCGTGGTCAACGTGACCCATAACAGTGACGATTGGCGAGCGCACGACGAGATCGGCATCATCAATATCTTGTAGCTCTTGCTCAAGATTGATATCGAACTCTTCAAGGAGTTCGCGATCTTCATCTTCTGGGCTCACAACTTGAATGTTGAAGCCGAGTTCGCCACCAAGAATGGTGAAGGTATCTTCATCAACTGATTGAGTAGCGGTCACCATCTCACCGAGATGGAAGAGCGCTGAAACTAACGCTGCTGGATCTGCATTGATCTTCTCTGCAAAGTCCATGAGCGATGATCCGCGACGTAGGCGAATCGTGGTCTTGCCATCACCGCGTGGAAGTACTGCTCCACCCAATGATGGTGCAGCCATATTGTCGAACTCTTCACGCAACGCCTTCTTTGATTTACGCGCGCTCTTACCCTTGCCGCCATTCTTTCCGAATGCGCCAGCAGTTCCGCCGCGTTGATGGCGACCGCCACCACCCTTATTTCCAAATGATGATGGAGGTGTTCCGGCACCTGTTGGTGCTCCACCTGGTGCGCCGCCTGGACGATAAGGCGCTCCGCCTGGACGTGGTGCTCCACCTGGTCCGCCAGTTGGGCGTGCACCTGGTGTTGCTGGACGTGCTGCAAATCCTGGACGTACTGAACCTGGTCGTGCTCCTGCCATTCCTGGACGTGGTGCGCCTGCTGGTGGACGCTCACCTGGACGCAATGCTCGCTGTGCTGGTGGACGTGGCATTGGCGGACGTGGAACGGCGCCAGTTGAGAATGGATTGTTACCTGCACGTGGTGGACGAGGAAGGTTCGCTGTTCCGTCGCCTCCAGCAGCTGGAGTACCTGGTGTAGGTGCAACTGGTGCAGATGGAGTTGCGGCAGCAGGTGCTGCGAAATCTGGAGCTGAAGGTGCTGATGGAAGAGGTGCTCGGGTAGGTGTTGGCGCTGCCTGGCCAGCTTGAATTCCAAGTTGGTTACGAGTGGTCTCATCGAGCTGCGCGATTGCGGCATCGATCTCTTCTTGTGATGGTCCAGCGGCTGCCTTCTTGGCGCTCGCCTTCTTTGCGACCTTTGGCTTCTCAGGAGCTGCTTCAACCGGCTTCATATCCGGGAACTTCTCCATGAGTTTTCTTACAGCAGGTGCTTCAACAGTTGAAGATGCTGATCGAACGAACTCGCCAACTTCTTGGAACTTTGCGAGTAAATCTTTGCTCTCTAAGCCGAGCTCTTTTGCTAATTCGTAAACGCGGACCTTTGCCACAGTTGCCTTCCCAGTATGAACCTAGATTTTTCATAGGCCCTGGGGTTCAAACAGGAGCCTAAATGATTGCCTTACTCATGAGCGTGCGGTGCTCATGCTTGTGTGCTTGCCATTCTGGTCTCCTTAAGAGTTGAGTACATAACTCGCTAATACATCGAGTCCGAGCTCCTGATTGTTGAGCGCCTTGCTCGCCTTCGGAAAGGCTCGCACAAATGCTCTGCGATTCTTCGCCATCTCAAAACATCCGAGATGAAGCCAAGCGCCGCGACCAGGAAGTTTGTGGTCGGGATCAGGAAGTACCTGACCATCGATCACTACTAGATGGAGTAGCTCTTCCCAGGACTCGCGTTTACGACAGGCGATGCAACTGCGGGTAGGCAATTAACTCTCCAGACGGCTCACACGTGAACTGGTAGGCAAACCTTACCTGCTACTGATCGTTAGAGGGTAATTCCTCGCTTGGGCCAGCGTGATCGCCAGCCTCATCGGTTGGCTCAACCTCTTCGACTGGCGGCTTTGGCTTCTCGATCCGAGCGATCGGGTTATCTGGATGGATATCAATGCGCCAGCCAGTCAGGCGTGCAGCCAGACGAGCATTCTGACCATTGGCGCCAATAGCGAGTGAGAGTTGGTAATCCGGAACGATCACCTTTGCGGATTTGGTCTCGAGATCAACAATCTCAACGCTACTCACCTTTGCAGGTGCAAGTGCGGCAGCAACATATGCAGCTGGATCATCGGAGTAATCGACGATATCGATCTTCTCACCTTGCAACTCATCAATGACCGCGCGCGAGCGAACGCCGCTTGGCCCGATAAGTGCTCCTTTAGGACTAACACCAGCACGATGGGTACGGACAGAGATCTTGGTGCGTGCACCTGGTTCACGTGAGATGCCGACGATCTCAACGGTGCGATCTTTCACTTCTGGGACTTCAAGTGCGAAGAGCGCTTTCACGAGCGCTGGGTGGGTACGCGAGAGTGTGATCTCTGGCCCCTTCTCCCCTTGCACAACATTTACTACAAAGGCCTTGATGCGATCGCCATGTTTAAAGGATTCGGTCGGAACTTGTTCGTTCGGTGGAATCTTTCCTTCAACCTTGCCGAGATCGACGTAGATAACATCCTTATCGCGACCTTGTTGAACAACGCCAGAGATGACATCTCCCATAGTCGTTGAGAACTCGCCAACGATCGTTGCATCGTTCGCATCGCGCATCGCTTGCTTAATAGTTTTGCGGGCCTCTTTATCGGCCATCTGCTCAAAGCCTTCGATCTCATGGATCACGCTCTCAACGAAGATCCCCTCTTCATCAAAGACTGATGTCCAGATAACGATCTCACCGGTCTGGCGATTGAGAACTGCACGCCCACCAGGCTTGGCATCAGGTTGCTCGGCATAGACTGCAGCAACGGCATTCTCGATCTGGCTGATTAACTTCTCCAGCGGCATCTTCTTCTCGGCGATAATGGCAACAAGTGCCGACATTTCAACTGGCATTATTCATCACCCTCGCCGTCATGAGATTTGAGTGATTTAAATTCAACTTCAATAAGCGCCTTCTTGATAGCAGCGAATGCAATCTTTACTGAATCGATCTCGACATCGATCTCAGTTGAATCACCGATACGACCATTGATCTGCTTATCGTCGTGCTGGGTGATTGCGATGAGGCGACCGTGATTCTTGCGCCAATGACGTGGCTTGGTGAGTGGGCGATCGACGCCAGGAGAGGTGACTTCAAGGGTAAAAGGCGTATCGCCAAGTGCAGGGAGAACTTCGACGATCGCCGAAACTTCTTTGGAGACTGCGGTGACTTGATCGAGTGTGAGGTTGGTATCGCCATCGACAATAACTGTCATGATCTTGCGCTTACCTGCTGGGGTGAGAGTGACTTCCTCTAAGTAGCATCCTGCGGCTTCGATGGCAGGGGTGATCGCTACTGCGATCTCTTCAAGTAGCGTCATGGCACTTCCTTCTATGTAGTTGTACTGCTGAATTACTCTTATTTAATGCTGTACCAATCATAACCCACTTTTGCGATCAGCAGAAATGTCATGATGAGGAAGACCTTGCGAACAAGTGGTGATCCCCCGCGTATCGCAAGCTTGGATCCGATAATTGCACCAGTGACATTAGCAATCGCGAGGATCAACCCCACCTTCCACCAGATATGGCCGGTGGCTGAGAAGGTGAGGATGGCTGCAAGGTTCGTTGAAATGTTGACAAGCTTTGCAGTGGCAGATGCCTTTAAGAATGCATATCCAATTACACCCACGAGAATAAAGAGAAGAAATGATCCAGTCCCTGGTCCGAAGATACCGTCGTAGAAACCAATAAATAATCCGCAAGAAGCCACGAGTAAGAGGCGAATCCGTGGAGTGAATTTAAGGTTCTCCTCCATCCCTAACTGCGGACGCTTCCAGGTATAGATCGCTACCAAGAAGAGCAAGATGACGATGATCGGACGGAAGACGCTCTTCGGGAATTCGGCAGCGAGCCTTGCTCCAGCTACCGAACCAATAAAGGCTGGTATCGCCATGGAAGCAGTCAGACGCAGATCTGGTTTGATTCTGCGGAAGTATGCGCTGGCAGCAAAGGAGGTTCCGAAGATCGATGGAACTTTATTCGTACCAAGGATCATTGGTATTGGCTTATCCGAGATGCCAATCAAGAGCGCTGGAAGTTGAATAAGTCCCCCACCGCCTGCGATCGCATCAATGAATCCGGCTAGCCCTGCAGCGATCGCAAGGAAGATCCAATGACCGATCGAGAGCGTCATTAAGCAGTAACGACCTTATAAATATCCTCAGTAGCAGTGTCCGCGTTGATCTCACTCTTCTCACCGCTGGCGCGGATTCGGAGTTCGACCTTTCCTTCAGCGAGAGCTTTACCGACGATGACGATAAATGGAACGCCGATGAGTTCGGCATCCTTGAACTTCACGCCCGCACTTGGATCCTTGCGATCATCGAACATAACGCGCAGACCCTTCGCCTCAAGATCAAGTGCCAACTTCTCTGCGGTTTCAAAGATCAATTCATCCTTGCCGGTTGCAACAATATGTACATCGGCAGGTGCGATCTCACGTGGCCAGTTCAGGCCGATCTCATCGTGCGTCTGCTCGGCAATCGCAGCTACCGCGCGTGATACACCGATTCCATACGATCCCATCGTGACAACTTGGGACTTGCCATTCTGATCAAGAACAGTGAGATCAAGTGCTTGCGCATATTTGCGACCAAGTTGGAAGATATGGCCGATCTCAATGGCGCGATCGATGATGACAGGTGATTGGCAACTTGGGCAGAGATCGCCAGCGCGTACTTCTGCAGCCTCAAGATAGGCATCGACTTCAAAGTCGCGACCGTTGGTCACGAAACGAACGTGCTTATCCTTCTGGTTAGCACCAGTGACCCAATGCGAGCCTGGTGTTACGCGAGGATCTGCGTAGATGGTGATGCCAAACTTCTTCGCATCTTGTGGTCCGATATAGCCCTTCACCAGTCCTGGAAACTTCACAAAATCGCCATCTTCAAAGAGGCGTAACTCTGAAACGCCCGAGAGGTTTGCACCGAGGCGCTTAAGGTCGACTTCGCGATCGCCTGGAACGAGTACAGAGATAGCTTTCTCATCGGCCATGATCATGACATTCTTCAAAGTCTGATCTGCAGAGTAACCGCCACCGAACTTCTCGTTGAGGAGATCGACGAGTGAATCAATAGTTGGGGTATTTGGGGAATCGAAGATCTCCATCGCTGCAGGTGCTGCGCCAGCATATGGTGCAACCTTGGTGACCATCGCTTCAACGTTTGCGGCATAGCCACATTTCTCACAGAGTACGTAGGTATCTTCACCTGTTGGGCAAGGAGCAAGGAACTCTTCAGATTTTGATCCGCCCATTGCGCCAGCCATTGCAGCAACGATGTTGAAGTTCAGTCCGAGGCGAGTAAAGGTCTTCACATAGGCATCGCGGTGCTTCTGATACGAAACCTCAAGACCAACATCATCGATATCGAATGAGTAAGAGTCCTTCATAACAAATTCGCGACCACGGATAATGCCCGAACGTGGACGTGGTTCATCGCGGAACTTCGTCTGAATCTGATAGATCGAAAGTGGTAGATCCTTATAGGAGGAGTACTCACCCTTCACCATCAAGGTGAACATCTCTTCATGGGTTGGACCTAAGAGGTAATCATTTCCTTTGCGATCCTTCAAGCGGAAGAGATCTGGGCCGTACTCTTCCCAACGATTGGTCTGCTCATATGGCTCTTTAGGGAGCATCGATGGGAAGTGGACTTCTTGGAATCCGGCAGCATCCATCTCTTCGCGAACGACTCGTTCGATATTGCGGAAGGTGATGTAGCCAAGTGGCAACCATGAGTAGATACCGGCTGAGATGCGGCGGACATATCCGGCGCGAACTAAGAGGCGGTGGCTTGCGACCTCTGCATCAGCAGGATCATCACGAAGGGTGCGCAGAAGCAGAGTCGACATACGAAGCATGGAGTAACCCTACCTAATCTAGGCAGAGGCAGGAGTGAGGTGGCGCTTACTTAACGCTAACTTCAGGAGCGCCAGATGCGACTCCAGCAGCTTCCATCTCTTCAGCAAGGCGCATCGCCTCTTCAATTAAGGTCTCAACGATCTGTGATTCCGGAACAGTCTTGATGACCTCTCCCTTTACAAAGATCTGGCCCTTGCCATTTCCGGATGCGACACCGAGATCTGCTTCGCGTGCTTCACCAGGACCGTTAACGACGCAACCCATAACGGCAACGCGCAATGGGACTGTCATTCCTTGTAATCCAGCTTGGACCTTCTCGGCCAAGGTGTAGACATCTACCTGGGCGCGGCCACATGATGGGCAGGAGACGATCTCTAACTTACGTTGGCGAAGATTGAGTGATTCAAGGATCGAGATACCGACCTTTACCTCTTCAACTGGAGGCGCTGAGAGTGAGACACGGATCGTGTCGCCAATTCCTTCGGCAAGGAGAATGCCAAATGCTGTCGCTGACTTGATGGTGCCCTGGAAGATTGGACCAGCTTCGGTCACACCGAGGTGCAATGGGTAATCGCACTGAGCGGCGAGCAGGCGATAGGCCTTCACCATGGTGACTGGATCGTGATGCTTTACTGAAATCTTGATATCGCTGAAGCCATGCTCTTCAAAGAGTGATGCTTCCCAGAGCGCAGACTCTGCGAGCGCTTCTGGTGTTGCCTTTCCATACTTTGCAAGAAGGCGTGGATCGAGTGATCCGGCGTTCACGCCGATACGGATTGGAATACCTGCATCGCCAGCCGCCTTTGCAACTTCTTTGACCTTGTCATCGAATTGCTTGATATTGCCTGGATTAACGCGGACCGCTGCGCAACCGGCATCGATTGCAGCGAAGATATATTTTGGTTGGAAGTGAATATCTGCGATCACCGGGATCTGAGACTTCTTCGCGATCTGCGCGAGTGCATCAGCATCATCCTGTGATGGAACAGCGACGCGAACGATCTGGCAACCAGATGCGGTGAGTTCTGCGATCTGTTGAAGTGTTGCGTTGACATCAGAGGTGAGCGTTGTGCACATTGATTGCACGCTCACTGGCGCATCGCCACCGACAAGGACGCTACCGACCTTGAGTTGCTTGCTCTTACGACGTGGCGCAAGAGTAGGAGGGGGTGCTGATGGAATTCCGAGATCAACCATGATCGTTATTCTGCCGTATTAGAGATTAAAATGCACAGGATTGAAAATATCAGCGGCCAGAAGCAAGATTGAGAGCCCGGCAAGGAAGAAGAAGACGACAATCGTGATAGGTGTGAGCGCCTCCACATCGATCGGCCGCGGACTTTGACGTCGGCGTAGCCGGGCCCAGAGATTGCGAAGACCATCGACGATCGCTATCGCCATATGTCCGCCATCGAGTGGCAGGATCGGCAAGAGGTTGAAAATTCCCACGAAGATATTGAGGCTGGCGATAATCATGATGAACTGAGCGATCCGCTCATTCCAAGCCAACTTGTTATCACCAACAGTCTGAGCTGATGCTTGGGCAACTCCCACTACTCCGACTAAACCAGCAGGATCGCGTGGCTTACCACCGAAGGTCTGGCTCAAGAGAGCAGGGATCTTGCTTGGAAGCGAGATAAGTGAAGAGACCGAACTAGTAAAGAGATCTCGACCAAGTTGCCACGAATGAATAGTTGAATCGACTGGATTCTGGCGGAGCATTCCGAGGCGATTGATGACGCCGATGATTCCAATCGTCTTACCGTTCACAACCTCAGGAGTTGGGGTGACAGAGATATCCATCGTCTGACCATTGCGAATAAGTGTAAGCGTGACAGGCACGCCTGGACTCTTGCGAATTACTTGAACATCCTTCGACCAGTTCTTCACCGGTACGCCATTGATGGCGGTGAAGCGATCGCCGGGAAGAATTCCGGCAACCTTTGCAGGCAGTAATGGCGAATTCGCTGGGCAAGCGCCATTAACGGTCGTGTAACAAGGAGCAACCTGCTCGACAGTTGGAGTAAGTGCAGCAGTGCCAACGCCGACAAAGAGTACGAAGAGTAAGAAGAAGGCGAGAACGAAGTGAAGGACCGATCCAGCGCCAAGGACTACCAGCCGCTTTCCAACAGATGCCTTGTAGAAGGCGCGATCTGAATCTTCAGCAGTCAACTCTTCGCGCGAAGACATTCCAACGATTCGGCAGTAACCACCGGCCGGGATCGCCTTCACGCCAAATTCAGTCTCACCGCGAGTAAAGGACCAGAGTCGCTTTCCAAAGCCGAGGAAGAACTCGGTCACCTTCATGCCATAGTGCTTAGCAAAGAGGAAGTGGCCTAACTCGTGCAACATCACCGAGAGGAGAAGTGCAACAACAAATGCAAGTACGCCGATTATCGCCAACATTAGTGCGAGAGCTCCTTTATATATCGATCTGCCATCATGCGAGCATTCTCTTCAACGGCACTGACATCAGCGAGATCGCGGACATCTCCGCGTGCGCCTCTGCTTTCCACATGAGCCAAGGTTCGCTTATTGACCTGAGTAATCTCTGAAAAATAAATGGTGCCATTGATAAAAGCGGCGACCGCTGACTCATTTGCAGCATTAAGCGATGAAGTAGCGATTGAACCTAACTCCCCCGCTGCACGAGCGAGGTCGATCGCTTCGAAGCGGGTCGAGTCGATCGGTGCAAAATCTAAGTTCTGCGTGCGCGTCCAATCCATCGGATGCGTCGCACCCTTCAGGCGATCTGGATAGGCCAAGGCATAACCGATCGGCCCCTTCATATTTGGCGGACTCATCTGCGCCAGGGTTGAACCATCCAGATACTCCACCATTGAGTGAATGATCGATTGTGGATGGATCACTGCCTCAATCTTTGAATATGGAATATCGAAGAGGTAATGCGCCTCGATAATCTCAAGACCTTTATTCATGAGCGTTGCTGAATTAATCGTGACCATTGGACCCATCGACCAGGTTGGATGTGCCAACGCCTCTTCCAATGTAACGCCGCTGAGGTCCTGGCGGTCACGGAAGGCGCCACCACTTGCAGTAAGGATCAACTTCTTTACATCGGCGCGCTTACCAGCAAGGAGTGCTTGGAAGAGCGCCGAGTGTTCGGAATCAACGGGAATGATGCGATCTGCACCGAATGCCATCACGAGTGGGCCGCCAGCAACGAGTGACTCTTTATTTGCTAACGCGACAGTGTTACCTGCGCCGAGTGCAGAGAGGGTCGGTCCCAATCCAATAGAGCCGGTGATGCCATTTAAGACGATGTCGCAACTGATCGCTGCAATCTGGGTTGAGGCTTCGGTGCCATCAATAACGATGATCGAACCTGCGAGGTCTTCCCATGCGCTCCGCGGAGCAGTAGTACCGACGATCGGAACATGGAACTTTCGAGCTTGTTCAAAAAGAAGCGGAAGATTGTTGGAGCCAGCACTCAATCCGACAACGCGGAAGAGGTCAGGATTCTCGGCGACGAGTTCGAGGGCTTGCACACCGATCGAACCGGTTGATCCAAGGATGACAATGTCGCGCACAGCCTAAGAGTACCTGCCTGAAAAAGTTATCGCTTCTTGTATTCGAGCGAGTACGAGCGCTGAACTAGGCGTTGAGATTGGTCATGACATGCTTGATTCGGGTGTAATCCTCGAATCCATAGCTGCCAAGATCCTTGCCATATCCCGAATGCTTAAAGCCGCCATGTGGCATCTCGGCGACGAGTGGAATATGTGTATTAATCCAGACGCAACCAAAGTCAAAGGCCTTCGCCATACGCATCGCACGAGAGTGACTGCTGGTCCAGACAGATGATGCCAATCCATAGGCAACGCCATTAGCGAAGCGGACTGCTTCGGCCTCATCGACAAACTTCTGGATGGTGATGACGGGTCCAAAGATCTCGTTCTGAATCATCTCATCATCTTGCATGAGACCTGCGATAACGGTTGGGTTCCAAAAATATCCTGGGCGATCGACTTGGGTTCCGCCAGCGACGATTGAAGCATGTGATGGCGTCCGCTCAACAAAGCCAGCGACGCGAGCTAATTGATTGGCGTTATTTACTGGGCCATAAAGAACATCTTCTGTAGGTCCGCCAGTAAGAATATTTTCACGAGCTTGCTGACCAAGGAGTGCGACAAAGTCATCGTAAGCAGATGATTCCACCATCACGCGAGTTGCAGCCGTGCAATCTTGGCCGGCGTTGAAGAAGCCAGCGATAGCGATCGCTTCAGCTGCAGCAGCGAGATCGGCATCAGCGAAGACGACAACCGGTGCCTTTCCGCCAAGTTCGAGGTGGACCTTCTTCAGATCCTTTGCTGCATTAGTTGCGACTTCCATACCCGCGCGAACCGAACCAGTAATAGAGACCATCTGTGGTGTTGCATGATCGACGAGTGCGCGACCGGTATCGCGATCACCGCAGATCACATTGAAGACACCAGCAGGGAGAAATTCAGACATCACTTCTGCCATCCAGGTTGTCGATGCAGGTGTCGTGTCACTTGGCTTTAAGACAACGGTGTTGCCGGCAGCGATCGCTGGCGCCCACTTCCAGACTGCCATCAACATCGGATAGTTCCAAGGAGTTACTTGGGCACAGACACCGATTGGTTCGCGGCGAATGAAAGAGGTCATCCCCTTCATATATTCACCAGCGGAACGGCCTTCAAGGTTGCGAGCAGCGCCTGCAAAGAAACGGATCTGATCAACCATTGGTGGAACTTCTTCAGTCGCAGTCAATGAGATTGGCTTGCCGCAGTTCTCGGATTCAATGGCGATAAGTTCATCGGCGCGAGATTCAAAGGCATCGGCGATCTTGAGAAGTGCACGTTGGCGTTCTGAAGGAGTTGAATCACGCCAATCGACAAAGGCATCTGAAGCAGCCTTCATCGCTTGATCAACATCGGCAGCACTCGATACTGGTGCGGTGGCATATGCCTGGCCAGTTGAAGGATTAATTACCTCAGAGGTTGCACCTGATTGAGCTGGTACTGACTTGCCGTTGATGAAGTTAGAGAATGATTTCATGCCTCAGAGGTTACTTCGGCGGCGGCCAATTGACCACAGGCGCCATCAATATCGCGGCCACGGGTGTCGCGGACAGTTACCGGAACGCCGTAGGTCTCAAGGATGCGGACGAACTCGGCCTCATCTTCAGGGCGCGAGGCGGTCCACTTCGATCCCGGCGTTGGGTTGAGTGGAATGAGATTCACATGGGCATTGCGATTACGGAGCAATCGTCCAAGGAGATCTGAACGCCAGGCCTGATCATTAATATCTTTGATCATCGCATATTCAATGGAGTAGCGACGGCCAGTCTTATCGGAGTACTTATCAGCAGCCTCGAGGACTTCCTTCACCTTCCAACGAGAGTTGATCGGCACCAAGGTGTCGCGGAGTTCATCGTCAGGTGTGTGCAATGAGATCGCAAGAGTGACAGGAATATCTTCATCTACTAATTTCTCAATGCCATTGACCAAGCCAACAGTGGAGAGCGTGACCGAACGAGCACCAATTCCAAGGCCATCTGGTGTTGGGGCGGTGATGTTACGGATCGAACGCATGACTGCGTTGTAGTTCGCCATCGGCTCACCCATACCCATGAAGACGACATTTGAAAGTCGAGTTGGGCCGCCAGGCATCTCGCCTTGTTCGCAAGCCCGAGCTGCTGCAACAACTTGTGCAGTGATCTCACCAGCGGTGAGGTTACGAGTTAATCCGCCTTGGCCGGTTGCGCAGAATGGGCAGTTCATGCCGCACCCTGCTTGAGATGAGATACAGACCGTTGTGCGATCGGTGTAACGCATCAATACTGATTCAACGAGTACTCCATCGTGCAACTTCCAGAGATCTTTACGAGTCCGGCCACCATCAGCGCTCACCGAACGAACGAGTGTGATCATCTTTGGTGTGAACTTCTCTGCCATCAGATCGCGAAGATCCTTCGGGATATCGCTCCACGTTGCCGGGTCATCGTTGTAGTGAGTAAAGAAGTGAACCGCTGCTTGGTTAGCGCGAAAAGCCGGAATGCCGAGTTCGATGGCGAGCGCCTTGCGGCCAGCAGGGTCAAGATCTGCAAAATGTGCCGGCGGCTTTACCCGCTGCTTTGGCTCATCAAAGACGAGTTTGATCTCTGGTAGGTCGCTCATATTTTGTATCGATTCACGAGTTCGAGCACGGCCCACACGGTTGGTGCGGTGAAGAGAATGGAGTCTAGGCGATCGAGGATTCCGCCGTGGCCAGGTAATAGGTTGCTCATATCTTTCACATGGAGATCGCGCTTCATCGCAGATTCGATGAGATCACCGCAGGTCGCGGTCGCAACAGCCATCAGGCCGAGGATTGCGCCAAGCCACCAGTGGCGATGGAGTGAGTAATGGAAGACGAGTGATGCGCCAACTGTTGTTGCGATGACCGAACCAATGAGACCTTCCCAGGTCTTCTTAGGGCTGATATGTGGCGCGAGGTGATGGCGACCAAAGAGCACACCAGAGATATAAGCAAAGGTGTCATTACAACTTGTGAGGACTACCAAGGTCAGAATGCGAGCGAGCGAATCATCGTGATGCGAGAGCAGAACGAGGAATCCACCTAAGAATGGAATATAAAAGATAGCGAAGACGGCAGCAGTAGCGCGCTTCACATAATCCTTTGGATTCAAGAACATCAGAATAGCCATGACATTTGTTGTTACGAATGCCATCGCAACTGCGAGTAAGGAGATGCGACCGAAGTAGGCGGCTCCAATAGTGATCGGAACTGTGAGGATCAAGAGCCAATCTGGGATCTCTACTCCCCCGGTGCGATAAACATGGTTGAGTTCGCGGATCGCGACCATCAGCGCGATCGTGACGAGAAGTGCAAAGAGCGCTGGATGCACGGCAAGTGAACCAAATACCAACCCGATGATCGCCGCAGAGACCAAGATGGAAGATCCGAGATTTCGCCCAGCCTTCTTATTGATCGCGTCTTGGATCGAGTGGATATCTTCCATTTTAGACTTCGAGTAGCTCGGTCTCTTTATGCTTGAGCAACTTATCGATCTCGTTCACATGTTCGGTAGTGATCTTCTCGAGATCCTTCTCAGAGCGAGCGATATCATCCTTACCGACATCGCCATCCTTCTCCATCTTCGCCATAAGATCCATGGCAGCGCGACGGATATTGCGGATCGAGATCTTGGAATCTTCGGCCTTGCCACGAGCAACCTTGATGTAATCCTTGCGGCGCTCTTCAGTGAGTTGTGGGAAATTAACACGGATTACAGCGCCATCGGTCGCTGGGTTAACGCCGAGATCTGATTCGCGGATTGCGCGTTCGATCAATCCCATTGCGCTCTTGTCGTATGGTGAAACGAGCGCCATACGGGCCTCAGGAACTTGGAATGAGGCGAGCTGTGCGAGCGGAGTGAGTGTGCCGTAGTAATCGACCATGATCTTCGAGAACATGCCGGGATGGGCGCGACCAGTACGGATAGCGCCGAAATCTTCCTTCGCTACTTCGATCGCCTTCGCCATCTTGGCTGAAGCATCGACGAGAATTTCACTTAGATCAGGCATCGGTTTTCCTCACTTGTACGAGTCGAAAAGTTATTTCTTTGCTGGCCCAGAGACGAGAGTTCCGATCGATTCACCACGAACGGCGCGACCGATATTGCCGTGGTTCTTCAGATCGAAGACCACGATGGGAAGGTTATTTTCACGGCAGATGCTGAATGCTGCGGCATCTGCAACGGCAAGTGACTTTGCCAAGACTTCATCAAAGCTAATTGCGTCGTACTTCGTCGCTGATGGATCCTTCTTCGGATCTGCGGTGTAGACACCATCGACGCCACTCTTTGCAAGAAGGAGTGCATCGGCATGAATTTCGAGCGCACGCTGAGCTGCAACGGTATCGGTTGTGAAGAATGGCATTCCTGCACCTGCTCCGAAGATCACTACGCGATCCTTCTCGAGGTGTCGGATAGCGCGAAGTGGAATATAAGGTTCGGCAACCTGTCCCATTGTGATGGCGGTCTGCACGCGAGTTTGGATCCCAGCCTTCTCGAGGAAATCCTGGAGAGCGAGACAGTTCATTACGGTACCGAGCATGCCCATGTAATCGGCGCGAGCGCGGTCCATACCTAGTTGTTGGAGTTCGGCGCCGCGGAAGTAATTACCGCCACCGACAACGATTGCAATCTGAGTTCCGCCGCGAACAACATCGGCGATCTGGCCTGCGATATCTGCAACGACAACTGGATCTACGCCGATGCCCTTTTCGCCACCAAATACTTCACCAGAAAGTTTAAGGAGCACTCTCTTATAACCACTGCGGGCCATCGAGGGTGCTCCTTTCACTTATGAAACGGATCTAACGAGTGAAGTACTAGAACTTCTTACCCATAGTTTATGGGGTTTACTGTCCAACCTTGAAACGATGGAAGGCCGACACGGCGGTCTTTGCCTCATCGAGGATCTGCTGGACGGTCTTCTTTGCATCCTTTGCGAAAGATTGCTCGAGAAGTGAGACTTCCTTGACGAATCCGGTCACGCGACCCTCAACGATCTTTGAAAGTGATGCTTCTGGCTTTCCTTCTGCGCGGGCAGTCTCTTCTGCAATGCGACGCTCTGACTCGATCGCCTCTGCTGGAATATCTTCGCGACGGACATACTGTGGCGCGAAGGCCGCAATGTGCTGAGCGATATCTTTTCCGGCTTCGAGCGCATCGGTTGCAAGCTGAACCAAGACACCAAGCTGTGGTGGTAGGTCTGGGCTTGTACGGTGCATGTAGAGAGCGACTGGTGAACCTTCGAGTACTACGACTCGACGGATCTCAATCTTCTCGCCAAGAGTTGCGTTACCTTCGTCAACGCGCTCCTGGACAGTCTTACCTGTTGGCAAGGTTGAGGCGAGGAATGCTGCAACATCTGCTGACTTCGATGATTCGAGGTGAGCGATGAGTTCATCTGCAAGCTCTTGGAAACGCTCGCCCTTTGCTACGAAATCAGTTTCGCAGTTGAGCTCGAGCATTACTCCGAGGTTGCCTGATGAACGTGCGACGACGAGACCATTAGAGGTTGTACGTCCTTCGCGCTTTGTAACACCCTTCAAACCCTTTACGCGGATGATTTCGACAGCCTTCTCGTAATCACCATTGGCCTCATCGAGCGCCTTCTTGCAGTCAAGCATGCCTGCTGCAGTTGCTTCGCGAAGTCTCTTTACATCTTCTGCTGTGTAAGCCAATTGATTATTCTCCTACTGTTTCGGTTGCTGCAGCTGGTGTTGCTGCCTCAATCATTGCTGTCTCAACTTCTGCAATTGCTGCATCGGCTGCTGGGACCTTGTCGGCAACTGCTGCGCCTGCTGCTGAACGAGCTGCAAGACCTGCAACTGCGGCATCAGCAATAACGCGTGTGAGCAAGCCGATTGAACGGATCGCATCATCGTTACCTGGAATCTTGTAATCAACTTCATCTGGATCGCAGTTTGTATCCAAGATGGCAACAACTGGAATACCGAGCTTGTGAGCTTCCTGTACTGCGAGGTGCTCCTTCTTGGTATCGACTACCCAGATCGCTGAAGGCAACTTGGTCATGTTGCGGATACCTTCGAGGTTCTTGGTGAGCTTCTCGCGCTCGCGGCGAAGAACAAGGAGTTCCTTCTTAGTAAGAACGAGATCGTTCTTAGTCTCGAGCTGCTCGAGTTCCTTGAGGCGCTGAATACGCTTGTAGACAGTTGGGAAGTTCGTGAGCATTCCACCGAGCCAGCGCTCTGTAACGTAAGGCATGCCTACGCGAGCTGCTTGTTCGATGATTGGCTGATGTGCCTGCTTCTTTGTACCGACAAAGAGGATATGTCCACCCTTTGCAACGGTGTCCTTGATGAAGTCATACGCGCTATCAATGAGAGCGAGTGACTGCTGGATATCGATGATGTAGATGCCATTGCGTTCTGCAAAAATAAAACGCTTCATCTTTGGGTTCCATCGACGAGTCTGGTGTCCGAAGTGGACTCCGCTGTCGAGGAGCTCTCGCATAGTTACAACTGCCATGACGGCATACTCCTTTATTGCATGCAGTAGCGCATGCACTCGGTTGTCGAACCAACAATTTGTTGGCTCCCTAGCCCCTGAATACCGACGTATCACTTTCGATACGACCGAAATGGTTACTCGCGGATGAGGACCTTGCGGCCCACGCGTGAGTCAGGTGCGTGAAGTCAGAACTCCTACGAATAGGTGATCTGCTGGCTGAAGTCTAACTGACCCACAAGGGTGGAATTTCCACACCAATCCCCTGGGGCGGGCTCCGCGACCGGTCGAATCGGCGATGGTTCGCGCATGAATCTGCATCGAAACGAGAGAGATCAACGAGTTCAGATCACCCGGGCCGAGATAGCGAGCGCAGCCCTCGGACTCCTGCTGATCCTCGCCTTGGCGATACCCGTCGCTACGCGCGAGGGTGGGCTTGCTGGTAAGCCTTCTGCAACCGCTCAGGTGAAACGTGAGTGTAAATCTGGGTCGTGGCCAGCGAGGAGTGTCCCAAGATCTCCTGCACGGTGCGTAAGTCCGCGCCGCCTTCTAATAAATGTGTAGCGGCGGTATGGCGAAGTCCATGTGGCCCCATCGTGGATCCGACTGCAGCCATAGCGCCGTAGACCACCTCGCGCACGGTGCGTTGATCGATTCGCTTGCCACGTGATCCCAAGAAGATCGCGCTGCCGGATTTATCGTTCATCAGCTGCGGCCTAGCGGTTGCGATGTAACTCTGAAGTGCTCGCATCGCTGGAATACCAAGTGGCACAGTTCGTTCTTTATCGCCCTTACCAATTACCTGCAGGGTGTTGCGGCTGGTATCGATATCGGTGGCATTGAGGCCACAGAGTTCGGAGACGCGGATACCTGATGCATATAAGACTTCAATCATCGCAAGGTCGCGGATATTGATTGGAGTTGGATCTTCACCAGCTCGTTGCTGCATCGAGTCGAGCACAACCTTGGTATCGCCAAGATCTAAGACATCAGGCAGAGTTCGATGCGCCTTCGGAATAGCGAGTTCTTGACCGATATCTTCCTTAATCCAGCCTTGGCTTGCCGCCCAATAGGTGAAGGCGCGAATTGAGACGATCCGTCTAGCAATAGTGGAACGGACAGCGCCTTTATCAGTGAGATCGGCGAGCCAGGATCGAATATGAGAGATTGTGAGTTCGTGGAACTCCGCAATACCGAGTGATTCGATATGACGTAAGAATGATTCTAAGTCGCTGACATAACCCTTGATCGAGTTATCCGCGAGATTGCGAACGAGAGCGAGGTGCTCCTCGTACTGCGCAATCAATTCAGCTGACATAAGCGTCAGACTACTCTGGCTTGCGCCCCTGACGTAGGAGTCCGAAGGTGACGGCATCTTCTAGCGCCATCGCCGATGCTGCGATCACATTCTCATGCACGCCGATAGTGCTCCACTCGCCTACCCCGTCACTGGTCTCAACGAGAACGCGAGTAATCGCGCCTGTTCCAAGGCGACCTTCAAGGATACGAACCTTGTAATCGGTGAGCGTGAGCTTCTCTAACTCTGGATAGAACTTAGCAAGGCCGGTACGGAGCGCGGTATCGATCGCGTTCACCGGACCATTTCCGCTGCCGGTTGCCACGATCTTCTCACCGCGAGCTGTGATCGTCACAGTTGCCTGTGAGCTCACTTCATCAGATTCATTGCGGTTAACAGTCGTGACCCAATCTTCGATCTGGAAGAAGTTGATTGGCTTGCCATCGAGTTCTTCACGGAGCAAGAGTTCGAAGGAGGCATCGGCTGCTTCAAAGGTGAAGCCACGAGATTCCATCTCCTTGACGCGCTCTATAACGCGAGTGACGACATCTTTATTCTCAGAGAGATCAATACCTAATTCGAGTGACTTCAATTCGATTGATGCACGTCCTGCCATCTCTGAGACGAGCATTCGCATATCGTTTCCAACAGATTCTGGATTCTCCTGCTGATAGAGCATTGGATCGACCTTGATGGCAGATGCATGCAATCCAGCCTTGTGAGCAAATGCGGATACGCCGACATATGGCTGACGTGGTGATGGTGCAACATTTGTTACTTCGGCGACTGCATGTGAGATGCGGAAGGCTTCGCGAAGTGAACCCGGTGGAAGGACGAGTTGCTTCTTCTTCAATTCAAGGTTTGCAATGATCGCAACCAAATCCGCATTTCCGGTTCGTTCGCCGTATCCATTGAGTGTTCCTTGGACATGGGTGACACCCGCATCAACTGCGGCAAGTGAGTTAGCGATCGCACATCCAGTGTCGTTGTGGCAATGGATGCCAAGTCTCGCCGATGAAGCACCAAGAACATCGTGGACGATCTGCGAGAGTTCATCCGGCAACATTCCGCCATTGGTATCGCAGAGTGCGACAACATCTGCTCCCGCAGTCATGGCAGTGCGGACAACTTCTAAGGCATATGCCTTATTCGACTTATAACCATCGAAGAAATGTTCGGCATCGAGGAAGACGCGCTGTCCCCCGGCACGTAAGAACTCAATCGAATCCTTGATCATCGCTAAGTTCTCATCAAGGTTGGTCTTAAGTGCGAGATCGACATGGCGATCATGGCTCTTCGCAACGATGGTCACAGCTGGGGCTTGTGAATCCTGAAGGGCTCGAAGGAGCACGTCATCGGCTGCTTTTACGCCAGGCCTACGAGTAGCGCCAAAGGCTACGAAGGTCGCATTCTTAAACTTCACTTCCTTCGCTACGCGAGCGAAGAACTCAGTATCTTTTGGATTAGCGCCAGGCCATCCACCTTCGATAAATCCAACGCCCAGATCATCGAGGTGCCTGGCGATCGCAATCTTGTCGTGAACCGAGAGGTTCAGGCCTTCTTGCTGCGCACCATCGCGAAGTGTGGTGTCGTAGATATGGAAGTTATCGGATACTGGCATCAGCAGACTCGCTTATTCCAGCCGTGCTTATCTTCAATCGTGCCATGCTGAATTCCAAGGAGGGTCTCGCGGATCTGACTAGTGATCGGACCAGGGTTGCCATCACCAGTTGTCCATGTGCCGTGCGTACTCTTTGCTGCACCGATCGGTGAGACAACAGCGGCAGTTCCACATGCGAAGATTTCAGTGATCTCACCCGAAGCAACGCCATCGCGCCAATCATCGATTGAGAGCATGACTTCTTCAACCTTATAACCAAGATCTGCAGCGACTGTCAGGATGGAATCACGAGTGATACCTGGAAGAAGAGTGCCAGTGAGCTTTGGTGTGACGATGGTTGCGCTAGCACCACTTCCCTTTACGAAGTAAAGGTTCATGCCGCCCATCTCTTCAACCCAACGACGTTCATTCGCATCGAGCCAGACAACTTGATCGCAACCTTGAGTTGCGGCCTGCTTCTGTGCAACAAGTGATGCTGCGTAATTGCCACCACACTTTGCCTCACCGGTTCCGCCAGGTGCAGCGCGAACATATTCGGTACTGATCCAGACGGTGACTGCCTTTGAAGGATTGAAGTATGCAGATGCTGGGGTCGCAATCAACATGTACATCGCCTTATTACTTGGGCGAACACCAAGTCCAACTTCCGTCGCAATCATGAATGGGCGAATGTAGAGCGATTCGCCAACTTTGGTTGGGACCCAATTGCGATCCTGCTTCACCAGCGCTTCGACTGTCTCAACAAAGAAATCCACCGGCATCTCAGGTAGCGCCAAACGAGCTGCACTTCGTGCGAAGCGCTCCGCATTGGCCTGCGGGCGGAAGAGGCTGATCGAACCATCAGGCTGGGTATAGGCCTTCATACCTTCGAAGATCTCCTGGCCGTAATGGAAGACGGCGGTCGCTGGATCCAACGTGATTGGACCATAAGGCTTTAAGACCGCATCCTGCCAACCATCTGCCTCGCTCCACTCTGCAACGACCATATTGTCGGTGTAGTGCTTACCGAATCCGCCTTCTGCAATCTTTGCAGTGCGATCTGCATCGCTGACGGGGCTCTGGTTGGGAGTGAGGTTGATCTTCATGGCTACCTACTAACCTTTAAGTGATTCTGCTATTGCAGTACCGACTTCAGCCGTGCTGCGCTTTGCGCCACCGCGAGTTTCAAGGTCGCGAGTGACAGCTGCGGCAATCTCTGCAGCGGCCTCATGATGACCGAGGTGGGTCAACATCATGGCAACCGATGAGATTGTTGCTGTTGGATCTGCTAACTGCTTACCTGCGATATCTGGTGCTGATCCATGGATCGGTTCAAACATCGATGGGAATTTACGAGTTGGGTTGATATTGCCTGAAGCGGCAAGACCGATACCACCGCTGATCGCTGCTGCGATATCAGTGATGATGTCACCGAAGAGGTTATCTGTGACGACAACGTCGAAGCGATGTGGTTGAGTAACAAAGAACATGGCAGCTGCATCGACGTGAATGTAATCCGTCGTGATTGATGGATACTCCTTCGCGACATCATTGAAGGCGCGAGTCCAGAGACTTCCAGCACGAGTAAGGACATTGTTCTTATGAACAAGTGTCACCTTCTTGCGCGGGCGCTCCATCGCACGTTCGAAGGCATAACGAATGGTTCGTTCTGCGCCGCGACGAGTATTGATGCTCTCTTCGGTTGCAATCTCATTCTCGGTTCCATGGGCGAGTACGCCACCGGCTCCGATATATGGACCTTCTGTTCCTTCACGGACAACGATGAAATCAACCTCACCTGGATCGCGAAGTGGTGATGCGACTCCTGGATAGAGCTTGGTTGGACGCAAGTTGATGAAGTGATCGAAGGCGAAGCGAAGCTTGAGCAAGAGACCACGCTCGAGCACTCCGCTTGGGACGGTTGGATCTCCCACTGCGCCAAGGAGAATGACATCAGCCTTAGCCAAGTCAGCCATTACTGCATCCGGCAGGGTCTCCCCTGTCTTGTGCCAGTACTTAGCGCCGAGCTCGTATTCGGTCTTCTCAAAGGTGAGGCCGTGCTTTGCAGCAACAACATCCAAAACTTTGAGTCCTTCAACGACAACCTCGGGTCCGATGCCATCGCCTGGGATGACCGCTAATTTATAAGCAGCCATTATGAAACCAAATTCACTGAACGGACGAAGTCAGCACCAGTCTCTTTCGACACTGCAGCAAGTACTTCGGCTGAGAGTGATGAATCGACGGTGATCGCCATAAGCGCTTCGCCACCTTCAACATCACGAGCAACCTGCATTCCTGCAATGTTGACGCCAGCTTTTCCAAGAACGCTACCGACTGCACCGACAACACCTGGGCGATCGCCATAACGAAGGAAGAGAAGGTTTGCAGTTGGTGGAAGATCGAGATCGAACTTATCAATTGCAATGATCTTCTCAACTTTACGGATACCCATGAGGGTTCCATCAACGATGATGCTCTTTCCATTTGGAAGTGCGGCATGCAAGGAGATCATGCTGCGATAGAGCGGTGACTCTGGATCGGTATCGACAGTTGATGTGATGCCGCGTTCTGCTGCAAGTCCTGGTGCGTTGACATATGTGACATCTTCAGAGCCAACTGCAATGAGCGCACCCTTGATCGCACTTGTCGCCAAGATTGAAGAGTCATATTCGGAGATATCGCCACGAACATGCACGCTGATGCTTGCTGGCAGTTCGCCACCAAGAGTCGTTGCAAGTTGAGCCATCTTCTCGACCAGCGGCAGGCTTGGACGAATCTCTTCGTGAATCGCTCCACCCTTGACATTCACTGCATCAGGAACGAGTTCGCCAGCGAGTGCTTTGCGAACCGATACTGCAACAGCGATTCCAGCGCGCTCTTGGGCCTCATCAGTAGATGCGCCAAGGTGCGGTGTCGCTACGACATTGTCGAGTTCAAAGAGTGGTGAGTCTGTGCATGGTTCGGTCGCAAATACATCAAGTCCGGCACCAGCTACCCGGCCCTCTTTAAGGGCGGTATAGAGCGCAGCTTCATCGAGGACGCCACCGCGAGCAGCATTGATGATGCGCACTGTTGGCTTTACCTTCTTCAGCGCCTCCTCACCAATGAGGTTTGCAGTCTCTTTGGTCTTTGGCAGATGGATAGTGATGAAATCTGAGACGCGAAGTAGCTCATCGAGATCAACGAGTCGAACATTGAGTTGAGCAGCGCGAGCAGGAGCGAGGTATGGATCGTAAGCAACGACATCCATGCCGAAGGCCTGCATGCGAGCAGCAACTAACTGACCGATGCGACCGAAGCCAACGATGCCGAGTGTCTTCTCGAAGATCTCGGCGCCCGTGTACTTTGAACGTGCCCACTTGCCATTGCGAAGTGCCGCATGTGCAGGTGAGACAAAGCGTGCAGATGCGAGCAAGAGTGTGATCGCGAGTTCGGCCGCTGAAACGATATTTGATGTTGGTGCGTTAACGACCATGACGCCGGCAGCAGTTGCTGCAGGGATCTCAACGTTATCGAGTCCGACACCGGCGCGGGCGATAACTTTCAAACCCTTCGCTGCTGCAATCGCTTCGGCATCCATCTTCGTTGCTGAGCGGATCAAGACGGCATCGACTCCAGCAGCGAGTGCTGCAAGAAGTTCACCGCGATCTGCACCATTGCAATGACGGACTTCAAAATCTGGACCAAGCGCCTCCATGGTGGCAGGGCTTAGTTCTTCTGCAATCAGAACAACGGGTTTAGCCACGGGATGCATGACCTTCCTGGTAATCATCCTTGGTGTTGCCCTTAACCCATGACATCATCTTGCGAAGTTCGCGACCGACAGCTTCGATTGGATGAGTCTCACCCTTTGCGCGAAGTGCCTTGAACTCTGGTGCGCCAGCTTCTTGATCGTCGATGAAGCGCTTAGCGAATGTTCCATTCTGAATATCAGCGAGAACAGCCTTCATATTCTCCTTCACGCTTGGATCGATAACGCGTGGGCCTGATACATAATCGCCGTATTCTGCAGTATCTGATACTGACCAGCGCTGCTTTGCGATTCCACCCTCGTACATGAGGTCGACGATGAGCTTGAGTTCGTGCAAGCACTCGAAGTAAGCAACTTCTGGCTGGTAACCGGCTTCGATCAAAGTTTCAAAGCCATACTGAACGAGCTGTGATGCGCCACCACAGAGAACTGACTGCTCGCCGAAGAGATCGGTCTCGCACTCTTCTGTGAAGGTTGTGAGGATACCGCCGGCACGAAGTCCGCCGATCGCCTTTGCATAAGAGAGTGT
>JBAXMU010000010.1:0-34334 GCA_037134155.1 Actinomycetes bacterium | reverse complement strand
TGAAGCCCATCGCCACTTTGATCACTCATGGCCATCTCGATCACACCTTCTCGGTATTACCGTTCTCGCAGGAGTATGGCGTACCTGCCTATATCCAGCAGCGAGATCGTAAGTTGCTCACAAACCCATTTCTTGCGCTTGAGAAAAATGGCCAATCGGCTGCCATCATGGCGAATTTTGGAATTACTTCGTTCTCAGAGCCAGAGGAGGTTCGGGAGTTCGTCGGTGGCGAGAAGTTCTCACTCGCTGGATTCTCTATCGAGACGATTCATGCACCTGGCCACACTGCCGGCTCTGCGATGTTCGTCGTCAATGATGAGTACCTCATCTCGGGTGATGTTCTCTTCAATAACGGCATTGGTCGCACAGATATGCCGACCGGTTCGGCCCAAACCATGGTCGATACCTTGATCAATAAGGTCCTTACGCTTGATGATGGCCTTAATGTTCTTCCTGGCCACGGACCAGTTACTACAATTGGCCGTGAACGTAAGCAGAGTCCATATCTGCAGAGTGATTACCTAGAGAAGATGCGGAAGGGTGGGGATCGTGGCTAAGGTCGAGAGAACTCAACCGCTGCAAGCGCCTAAGGGCGTAAGTGAATATTTCCCTGATCGCTCCCGAACTTTTGAGCATGTCCGATCATCTTTGATTACCGCTGCAAAGAACTCAGGCTATGAGTTGATTGAGCTTCCGGTCTTCGAAGATACCGAACTCTTCAAGCGTGGCGTCGGTGAATCGACCGATGTTGTCTCAAAGGAGATGTACACCTTTGAGGATCGTGGCGGACGCTCGATTACATTGCGACCTGAAGGCACTGCCGGTGTCATGCGTTCGGTGATCGAACACAATCTTGATCGCGGACAGTTGCCGGTGAAGGTGTGGTACTCAGGTGCATTCTTTAGAGCAGAACGCCCTCAGGCTGGCCGCTATCGCCAGTTCTATCAAGTAGGAATTGAAGCGATTGGTCTCAATGACCCAGAGATTGATGTCGAGGTCATTGCTGTTGCAGAGCGAGCTTTTCGTTCACTTGGCCTCAAGAATTATCACTTAGAGATCACCTCACTCGGGGATCGAGAGAGTCGGGCCCGCTATACAACCGATCTTCGAAAGTACATTGCGACGCTCGACCTCGATGAAGAGAGTGTGAAGCGAGCTGAGATTAACCCGCTCCGCCTCTTCGATGATAAGCGCGAAGCGATTAAGTCGGCCATGAGTAGCGCGCCGATCTTGATGGAGTACCTCACTGCCGAAAGTGCCGCTCACTTTGAGCGAGTGAAGGAGCTCTTAACAGCACTTGGAATCGCATTCACAGTAAATAACCGCATGGTCCGAGGTTTGGACTATTACACCGGTACCGCTTTTGAATTTGTCCATCATGATCTCGGAGCACAATCCGGGATCGGCGGCGGTGGTCGTTATGACGGGTTGATGGCAGAACTCGGTGGGGGCGATCTCTCGGGAATCGGATTTGGAATCGGCGTAGATCGTTGCGTCTTGGCCTGCGAAGCTGAAGGTATTGCTCTTCCTGAAACCCTCGCACTCGACCTCTTTATTGTCCCGATCACACCTGCATCTAAGACGCTCTCGGTCACACTTGCCGAGCAACTCCGAGATCGTGGGGTAGCCGTCGATATGGCGTATGGCGATCGATCATTAAAGGGTGGCATGAAGGCGGCAGATAAGAGTCTGGCTCGTTTCTCTCTCGTTCTGGGTGATGATGAGCTCGCCAGTGATAGCGCTTTGCTCAAGAATATGAGAACGGGCGAGAGCCGATCCATTAAGATATCGACCTTAGCGGACGATGCAGAAAATATTTTTGAATAAATCAGATAAGCCAGATTCGCCAGATTAATTAGGGGAGATTAGTTCATGTTAAGAACTCACGATGCGGGAGCGCTTCGCAAGGCCGACGCCGGTACGACCGTCACCCTTGCAGGCTGGGTAGCTCGCCGCCGCGATCATGGCGGTGTCGCCTTTATCGACCTCCGCGACGCATCAGGCAGTGTTCAAGTAGTCATTAAGGATGAGATCGCCGGAGCGCTTCGCGCCGAATGGTGTGTCCTCATCTCAGGAACTGTAAAGGAACGCCCTGTAGGTAATGAGAACACAAATATTCCAACCGGTGAGATCGAGATTGAATGTTTAACACTGACTGTTCTCAGCGAAGCTGCGCCACTGCCTTTCCCTGTCGATAGCGGAGATACATCAAACATCTCTGAAGAGATTCGGTTGAAGTATCGCTATCTCGATCTCCGTCGCGAAGGCCCAGCTCACAATCTCAGGCTCCGTTCAAAAGTGACATCGGCTATTCGTACCGTGATGGATGATCTCGATTTCCTTGAGATCGAAACCCCGTACTTAACTCGCTCCACACCAGAAGGCGCACGCGACTTCTTAGTCCCTGTCCGCTTGCAACCTGGATCCTGGTACGCGCTTCCTCAATCACCACAACTCTTCAAGCAGCTCTTGATGGTTGCCGGCATGGAGCGTTACTACCAGATCGCTCGCTGCTTCCGAGATGAAGATTTCCGCGCAGACCGTCAACCAGAGTTCACTCAGCTCGATATTGAGATGTCTTTCGTTGATCAGGAAGATGTTCTCAAGGTAGCCGAGAAGGTTCTCACCACCGTCTTTAAGAAGGTCGTTGACTTCGATATTCCGATGCCGATCCCACGCCTTACCTATGCAGAGTGCATGCGTCGTTATGGATCAGATAAGCCAGATCTTCGCTTCGACCTCGAACTCACAGACCTCACCTCGTTCTTTAAAGATACAACTTTCCGAGTATTCCAAGCAGATTATGTTGGCGCAGTCGTTATGCCAGGGGGAGCAGCATCCCCTCGCCGTGAATTGGATGCATGGCAAGATTGGGCAAAGGCTCGTGGTGCAAAGGGGCTCGCATACATCTTGGTTCAAGAAGATGGGACTCTTGGCGGTCCAGTTGCAAAGAACCTCACTGAGGCTGAAGCATCCGGAATCGCAACTGCGGTCGGCGCCAATAAGGGCGATGCAATCTTCTTCGCTGCTGGTAATCGAATCGCTTCACAGAACCTATTAGGCGCAGTTCGCCTTGAAATTGGTGCTCGCTGCAACTTGATCACACCAGGAGAATGGAAGTTCCTCTGGGTGGTTGATGCTCCGATGTTTGAGATGAATGATCCTGAGAATCCAGAGAGTGGATGGACCGCTGTTCACCACCCATTCACTGGGCCAAAGCCTGAACTCGCAGCAACCTTTGATTCAGATCCACTGAACGCCTTGGCCTACGCCTACGACATCGTCCTTAATGGAAATGAGATCGGGGGAGGTTCGATTCGTATTCACGAACGTTCGGTTCAGCAACGCGTCTTTGAAACCATCGGATTAACTCCTGCTGAGGCTGAGAGCAAGTTCGGTTTCTTGCTTGAAGCGTTCAACTATGGACCGCCACCACACGGTGGAATTGCATTGGGCATGGATCGACTCTGTGCTCTTCTTGCTGGAGCTGATTCAATTCGCGAAGTCATTGCCTTTCCTAAGACGGCTAGTGGCGGCGATCCACTGACAGGAGCACCAACGCCAATCACCGCCCCACAACGCAAGGAAGCGGGCGTCGATTTCGTACCGGAGAAGCCCGAGAAGGTCTAACCTCTCCATTTCACAGGTTTTGCTTCAAAAAGCAGCAAAAGTGAAGAGGGCTTTCTAGTAGGATTTCGATATGGGTCCAGGTGGAATTGCAACAATCATCGCGTCGGTATCACTGCTTGTGTTAGCGCTGGCTATTGGCTATACCGTCATCCGCATCTCTCGATTAATCGATGAGGTTCAGAAGACAGTTCGTAGCGTCAATCGGATAGCGACGACTGCCGAAAAGGCAACCGAGAAGGTCAATGACGCACTCGCGACTCTCGTTGGAAAGAACTCATCGATTCTTAAATTGATCACCGGGGCTGCAAACTCATTTATGGGGCGCAAGCATGGCTCGTCGAAGGATGACGAATAGGCCGTGAATTCAGCAGAAATTCGTGAGCGTTGGCTGCGCTTCTTTGAGTCAGGTAATAGCCAAGGGCTAACCCATACGGTCGTTCCATCAGCATCCCTCGTTGCAGATGATCCAAACCTTCTTCTTGTAAATGCCGGCATGGTTCCATTTAAGCCATACTTCTTGGGCGAAGTGAAGCCACCTTTCGCGCGTGCCACCTCAGTGCAGAAATGTGTACGAACTCTTGATATCGACGAAGTAGGTAAGACAACTCGTCACGCCTCGTTCTTCCAGATGTGCGGAAACTTCTCCTTCGGCGATTACTTCAAAGAGGGCGCAATCTCACTCGCCTGGGAATTACTCACTAAGCCAGTCTCCGAAGGCGGTTACGGATTTCCGGAAGATCGCTTGTGGGTAACGGTCTATCTCGATGATGACGAAGCTGAGAATATTTGGCATAAGAAGATCGGCGTTCCCCGTGAACGCATTCAACGCCGCGATATGGCCGATAACTTCTGGTCGATGGGTGTACCAGGCCCATGCGGTCCCTGTTCTGAGATCTATTACGACCGCGGCCCGGCATATGGCGCTGAAGGCGGCCCGATTGCAGATGAGAACCGTTATCTCGAGGTCTGGAATCTCGTCTTCATGCAGAACGTGCGCGGCGAAGGCGGCGGCAAGGATAGTTATCCGATCCTCGGCGAGCTCCCAGCGAAGAATATCGATACCGGCCTTGGGCTAGAGCGTATGGCGGCTTTGCTACAAGGCGTTGAGAACATCTACGAAATCGATACCACGATGCAGATTCTCAACAAGGCAGTTGATCTCTCGGGTACGAAATACGGTTCTGCAGAGAAATCAGATGTAGCACTTCGAGTCGTAGCAGACCACGCTCGTACAGCAATGATGTTGATTGGTGATGGCGTTCTTCCAGGAAACGAAGGTCGCGGTTATGTTCTTCGCCGAATGATGCGCCGAACCATTCGCAATATGAGAATCCTTGGCGCACCAGATCATAATCTGGCAGAGTTGATCAAAGCCTCGATCGGTGCGATGGGACCACAGTACCCAGAACTCGTTGAAGGCCAGAAGCGAATCATTGAAGTCTCTGAGTCTGAAGAAGAGTCATTCCTATCGACCCTCAAGAGCGGTACAGCGATCTTCGATCTGGCAGTGAACGAAGTGAAGAGTTCACCAACTCCAGCTCTGACAGGTGAGACGGTCTTTAAGTTGCATGACACCTTTGGCTTCCCTTTTGATCTCACGCTAGAGATGGCATCGGAGCAAGGCCTCGCCATCGATGAGAGCGGCTTCCGTCGATTGATGAAGGAGCAGAAGGATCGGGCGAAGGCGGATGCTCGAGCAAAGAAATCTGGCCATACTGATCTCAGCGAATATCGAAAGATTATCGATCGCGTTGGCGCAACATCCTTTATTGGTTATACCCAACAAGAGTCCGAGAGCGCTCTCAAGGCGATTCTCGTTGATGGCAAGGAAGTGCGAGATGCGGCGATCGGAGCCGAGGTTGAGATAGTTCTTGACCGAACTCCTTTCTATTCCGAAGCCGGTGGCCAACTCTCTGATGGTGGCTTCATCACACTTGCAAATGGTGCTTCGGTAGAGATTGATGACGTCCAAAGTCCAGTTCCTGGCCTCTATATCCACCGCGGGCGAATCACCGAAGGTTCCATCGAGGTTGACCATAACGCTTTTGCACGTATCGATAACGAACGCCGACTAGCGATCTCCAGAGCACATACTGCAACGCATATGGTGCACAAAGCGTTTCGAGAAGCGCTCGGTGAGACGGCTACTCAGGCCGGATCAGAGAACTCTCCGGGTCGCTTTAGATTCGATTTCCCATCTACCGGTGCAGTTCCAGTCTCAGTGCTTCATGATGTTGAGGCTCGAGTGAATTCACTTCTTCTAGAGAACCTTGCAGTCACAGCCCAGGAGATGTCACAGCCAGAGGCGAAGGCGATTGGCGCGATGGCGCTCTTCGGCGAGAAGTATGGTGATCGTGTCCGCGTCGTCTCAGTTGGCGATTGGGCGCGCGAACTCTGCGGAGGCACGCACGTACGTTCATCTGCCGAACTTGGTCTCGTTAAGCTCTTAAGTGAGACCTCTATCGGGGCTGGCGTGCGCCGTGTTGAAGCGCTGGTTGGCGTAGATGCATTTGACTTCTTAGCTCGCGAACATATTCTTCTTAATTCACTTACTGTTTTGATCAAGGGATCTCGTGTTGAAGAGTTGCCGGAAAGAATCTCTGATCTACTTGAGAAGATGCGTGAGATCGAGAAGGAGCTTGTAGCCCTCAAATCAGCACAGGCACTTGCCGCCGCAAGTGAGTTGTTATCGCGAGCAGAGAAGGTAGGAGAGTTATCCACCATCTTCACCGACGCTGGTCCAAATATTTCAGGTGATGACCTTCGCACGATGGCTTTGGATCTACGCAATCGCCTCGGTGATTCTGTAGTCTCACTCTTATCAATAAACGGAGACCGAGTCGTTCTCGTCGTCGCAGCTTCTGATGTTGCACGTACGAGCGGGGTCAAGGCCGGTTCGCTCGTAAAGATCGGTTCGACCGTTCTTGGCGGTGGTGGTGGCGGCAAAGATGACTTCGCCCAGGGTGGCGGCACTGATGCCAGCAAGATGCATGATGCGATTGCACAGATGAAGATTGAACTTAACGCAGCTTTGGTGAAGTAATGCAGCGCGGTCGTCGCATGGCCTTTGATTATGGTGATGTGCGGATTGGCGTTGCGGTCTCGGATCCTGACTCAATCATCATCTCACCCCTGAAAGCTCTCAAAGCTCAGGATGAGAGCCTTCCGACGCAACTCACAGCACTCTTTGCAGAGTATGAACCGATCCTTCTTGTTGTGGGGGAGCCAAAGCATCTCTCGGGTGCACCAAGTGCGAAGATGGACTCTGTTGCGGTATTCGTGGAACTTCTTAAGCAGATCACCCCGGTGCCTATCCACTCTGTAGATGAGCGCCTCTCGACCATCAGTGCGGCAGGCAAGCTGAGGAGCTCAGGCCGAGATGCCCGAACAAGTAAAGATCTGATCGACTCCGCCGCTGCCGCAGAGATTCTTGAAGCAGCGATCAATATTGAGCGAAATCGCAAGTAAGAGAATGAAACTGACCGCGCGAGCGAAACTGATTATCGTCGTTGTGCTCGTACTTCTTGGATCGGTAATAACTCTGGCGACGACCCGCGAAGCTTCAGATTTCCCGTCAGGTAAGCCAGGAGATCCAGTCACAATTGCAGTCACACCGGGCGAGACTGGAGCAGAGATTGCACTAGACCTGGCGAAGAAGGGCGTGATCTTAAAGAGCAAGACTTTTCTGTCACTTGCGCTCTCAGATTCACGGGCGCGGGGTATATCGCCAGGAGATCACACCATCTCGACCCACATAACAAGTAAAGAGGCTCTTGCCGAACTTTTAGATCCAAAGAGAAATAGAGGTCTGCTACGAGTACCAGAAGGCTCTACCTACTCTGATGTTCTAAAACTTCTTAAGAGCGCAGGCGTGATCGGCAAGAGCACAAAGCGTCCAACGGAGGGCGAACTCTTTCCAGCAACATATGCCTTCGCCTCGGGAACAACTATTGATGGTGCGCTCTCTCAGATGCGTGCAAAATATCTCGCTCAGAGCAAAAATCTTGGTTTGACTTCGGGGTATGGGAAGTACTCATCCTACGATGTATTAAAAGTCGCATCCCTGATTCAAATCGAGGCTGATCCAGCGGATTTCGCCAAAGCTGCGCGAGTGATTTACAACAGGCTCGCTATCGATATGCCGCTACAACTCAATTCGACGGTCCAGTATGCAATCAATTCCCGTGGACACATCACCCTGACTCGCAACCAGACGCAGACACCGTCGGCCTACAACACCTATTTACATACTGGCCTTCCTCCAACTCCGATTTCAAATCCGGGTGCTGAGGCGATAACTGCAGCGTTGCATCCCGCTTCAGGAGATTGGCTCTACTTCATTACAGTGAAGCCACACGAAACCCGCTTCACCAAGAGCTTCAAGGAGTTCGACGGATGGGTTACTCTCTATAACAACAACGTTGCGAATGGACTCTTCAAATGATCAAAGCGGCAGTGCTGGGATCTCCGATCGCGCATTCACTCTCACCTCTGCTTCACAAGAGCGCCTATGAAATCTTAGGAATCGAAGGAGAATATTCCGCATTAGATGTTCCAAGCCCAGCCCTAAGCGATTTTCTTGATCGCTCCCTCAACGAGGGCTGGGATGGCTTTAACCTCACGATGCCACTCAAGGAGACTGTCTTTGAAAGTGGAGTCGTGACTTTCGATGAGAGCGCAAAGAGAATTCGAAGCGCAAATACCCTGGTTCGAAGTGGCAATGGCTTCCACGCCTCTTCTACAGATATGACTGCCTTCGCTCGAATCCTGCGTGATACTCCCGTCGATCGCACCGCAATCATCGGTGGCGGTGGTACTGCTCGGGCGGTAATTGGAGCTCTTGCAGATCGCGCGCAATCGATTGACTTGATCCTTCGGACTCCGAGCCGTGCAGAGATGGCACGAGCTATTGCTCCAAAGGTGCACTTCGAAGTTAAGAACATGGATACAGCCCTTAAAGACTATGACCTGATTATTAACACAACCCCAGCAGGTGCAGCCGACCACTTCGCCGCCCGCCTTGCTGATGTCTCAGCTCTCTACTTTGAATCGCTTTACCAACCATGGCCAACAGAGTTGAGTTTTGCCTGGAAGGAACTCGGGGGAGCAACACGAAATGGCATTGATCTCCTCGTTGAGCAGGCGCTCGACGCGATATCACTCATCACGGGTGAGGTTTTTGATTACGATCTGATGCGCACTCGTTTACTTGCCGTAGCTATCGAACGGCTCTCCTCACAACCGTCTTAATACTTTCGTTCTAAAACTCAGAGCTTCTTAGGGTCTAAGGATGACAATTTCTCGATTCATTCTCTTATTCCTCTTCGGTATCGTGCTCAGCTATATCGATGTGAGAACCCGTACGATTCCAAATCGCCTCAATCTCCTCTTTCTCATACTTTCGCTCGCAATCTATGGGCTTCATCTGCACGAGCTTCCAGTCGCGCTAGTGACCGCAGCATTCTTTGCTCTCATCTTCGCCTTCACTCTTCTTCTTCGAAGAAAGGGGATGGGCGGTGGGGATATGAAATTGATTGTGATCTTGGCACTTCTGCTCGGAAATCCGGGAAGGACTCTCTCGGCAGTAATCCTTGCGGGGTTTATCGCGCTTGTGCAGATCGGAGTACTCTCCCTGAAGAATAGGCGGCGAATCCGCTCCATCGCCTTCGCTCCGGCACTCTTTATCGGCGCCCTCCTCTCGGTGGGATAAGAGGCCGAGATATTCTCTCGGTTGGCCAATATCCGGCTCAAGATCACTGCTCGATCTGCAAGAATTGCCCCCTGAGGATGCTAGATGATGCTGGAAGCGGCTTAGGCCGACTCACACGACGATGGGGATGAGATATGTTGCGTTGGCTTACTGCTGGAGAGTCACATGGTCCAGCGCTGACTGCGATCTTGGAAGGCTTACCTGCGCACGTCGTCATTGATAGCAAGGCGATCGATGCAGATCTACAACGTAGACGTTTGGGGTTTGGTCGAGGTGCAAGGCAGAACTTTGAAGCAGATCTCGTAACACTTCTTGGCGGAGTACGTCATGGTCTCACCCAAGGTGGCCCTATTGCACTGACGGTAGGAAACTCCGAGTGGCCAAAATGGGAGATGGTCATGTCGGCGAATCCTGTTGATCCAGAGATGCTCGCCGCTCTTGCACGAAACGCTCCACTGACACGTCCGCGTCCAGGTCACGCAGACCTTGTTGGGATGCAGAAATACGCTTTCGATGATGCCAGGCCAATCCTCGAACGAGCCAGCGCTCGAGAGACAGCAGCGCGTGTTGCTCTTGGAGCGATAGCTCGTGCTTTCCTCGATCAAACAATTGGCGCAAAGATTCTCTCGCATGTCCTCTCCATCGGAGCGGTCGCCGTTCCAGAAGATGCCAAATTGCCACAGGTCAACGACCAGAAGCGAATTGATGAGGATCTGGTTCGTTGTGCGGATGCCGCAACGAGCGCGGCAATGATCGCCGAGATTGAAGATGCCCACTCCTCTGGCGATACCTTAGGTGGCGTCGTTGAGGTACTTGTCTACAACCTTCCTCCTGGACTCGGTTCTCACACTCATTGGGATCGACGTCTTGATGCACGTCTCGCAGGAGCGATGATGGGAATCCAAGCGATCAAGGGTGTGGAAATTGGGGATGGCTTCACAACGGCTCGTCGTCGTGGTTCTGTGGCACACGATGAGATCGAACGCGACGCCTCCGGCAAGATTGTTCGCCGAACAGATCGCGCTGGCGGCACGGAAGGTGGAATGTCTAACGGCGAGATCTTGCGTGTCCGTGCTGCAATGAAGCCGATTTCAACCGTTCCACGCGCACTCGACACAATCGATACGAAGAGTGGCGAAGCGGCAAAGGCGATCAACCAGCGATCCGATGTCTGCGCAGTTCCGGCGGCAGGTATCGTCGCAGAAGCGATGGTTGCACTCGTACTAGCTGATGCGGTTCTCGAGAAGTTCGGTGGCGATAGCGTTGCTGAAACGAAGCGTAATTTTGAAAGCTACATAGCGAATCTTGAGATCAAGTAATGCCGAAGGTTGTGCTGATCGGCCCTCCAGGTTCTGGAAAGAGTTCAGTTGGTCGCGCCCTTGCCCGCATAACGGGTCTATCGCACTCTGACACAGATTCGCTGATTGAGGCGAAAGTGAAGAAGAAGATCTCTGAGATCTTTGTAGAAGATGGCGAAGCAGTATTTCGAGCGATCGAGGCAGATGTTGTGGCAGAGGCTCTTGTGGAAGAGGTTGGCGTACTCTCTCTTGGCGGCGGATCGGTGATGCAGCCTGATACTCAAGCTCTGTTGCGTGATTGCGGCGCGCTGATCGTATTTCTTGAAGTCGGAATCGGGCAGGCTGCACCTCGGATCGGCTTTAATCAGGATCGGCCAATGCTTCTGATCAATCCTAGGCAGACCTGGCTCAAGTTGATGGAAGAGCGTCTTCCCATTTATCAAAGCTTGGCGAACGTCACATTCTCCACTGATTCAAAGAAGGCGCAGGAAGTCGCTGAGCAGATTGCTGCACTTCTTGAGGTCTCTCATGGTTGAGATTTCAGTGAACGCCGAACGCTCTTACGTGGTGAAAATTGGTGTTGATTACATTGATGAACTGGCAAAAGTAACCTCTCGTTATGCAAAAGTTCTTATTATCGCCCCTTCATCTCTCAAAGATCTTCTGAAATTGGATCATTCTCATATTTTCTATACCGAAGATGGCGAGAGCCAGAAGAGTATTGAGACCGTGGATGCGATCTGGAAGTACCTAGGCGAGATTCAACTCGGCCGAAAAGATGCCATCGTAGGTATCGGTGGGGGAGCCACCACAGATCTTGCAGGATTTGTCGCCGCTACCTGGCTTCGTGGGGTTGACTGGGTTGCGATTCCGACAACGCTGGCTGCGATGGTTGATGCTGCTGTCGGGGGAAAGACTGGGATTAATAGAGATGCCGGTAAGAATCTTGTTGGAGCATTCCACTCACCATCATCTGTGATTGTCGATACATCATTCCTCGAGACACTATCCGACCGTGATTTTGCAGCTGGGCTAGCCGAGGTCATCAAGACCGGCCTGATCGCAGACGAGTCAATCCTCGAGCTACTCGATGGCTGTTCTGATATCGGGGAAGCTCGCGAATTCGCCGGAGAATTAATCGCTAAGAGCGTCTCCGTAAAAGCATCGGTCGTGAGTGAAGATTTCAAAGAAGGAAAGCTTCGTGAGATTCTCAATTTCGGCCACACCTTCGGGCATGCAATTGAACGCGCTGAGAACTATCGCCTACGACATGGCGAAGCGGTCTCGATCGGTTTGATCTACGCCCTCTATCTCTCTGAAGAACTTGGTGGGCTCGATCCTGAGGTCACGGCTCGAACTCGCGATCTCTTGTCGAAGTTCACATTACCTGTCATGACGATGGACTTAGGTTGGAGTGACCTACTTACGCTTATGCAGGGTGATAAGAAGAGTCGTGCTCAAGAGTTGAGATTCATTGGCCTTGAGACGATCTCGAGACCAATCTGGTTTGAGAGTGTTCCAGTCGAGGTTGCAGCGAAGGTTTATGGGAGGATTAACCAATGAAAGTTCTCGTTCTTAACGGTCCGAATCTTGGGCGATTAGATTTACGAAGCTCTGCGATTTATGGAGACCTGGACTTTAAAGGTCTTGCGCTCTTCATTGAGAATGCAGCAAAGGCGCTCGATCTCGAAGCGGAAGTTCGTCAATCAGATTCTGAGACCGAACTCATCTCTTGGCTTCATGAGGCAGCCGATGACAAGGTTCCAGTGATCTTCAATCCTGCTGCCTTCACTCACTATTCCTACGCAATTCGTGATGCAGTCGAGATGCTCAAAGCTCCTGTGATCGAGGTCCACCTCAGTAACCCGCTGGCGCGCGAGGAGTTCCGACATACCTCGGTAATTTCTGGGGTTGTGAACGGCACCATAGGGGGATTTGGTCCTGATTCGTATCGTTTGGCGCTGATTGCGATGAAAGGCCTGATCTAGCAGGTATCCTTCAACCTTTGGCGGTCTCGAATGAGTCCGCGAACCAGCTTAACCCGGAACCGGGTCCGAACTGTGGGCCTGTATATGAAATGGAACCCTGATGGCAACTACTAATGACCTAAAGAATGGCATGACCCTTGATATCGACGGTCAGCTCTGGACTGTAATTGAGTTCCAGCACGTTAAGCCAGGAAAGGGACCAGCATTCGTCCGCACAAAGATGAAGCAGGTTCTTACCGGCAAGGTAGTTGAAAAGACCTTCAATGCCGGCGTAAAGGTTGAAATCGCGATCCTTGAAAAGCGAGATATGCAGTACCTATATAAGGATGGCGAAGATTTCGTCTTCATGGATAGCCAGAACTACGACCAGATGACGATCTCAGCTGCTGTCGTCGGAGACGCGGTCGACTACATGCTTGAAAATTGCGAAGCGATTGTCGCCGTTCATGAAGGCAACCCACTCTACGTAGAACTTCCCGCATCTGTTGAATTGATCGTTACCTATACAGAGCCTGGCCTGCAAGGTGATCGCTCATCAGGCGGAAATAAGCCTGCGACAGTAGAAACCGGTATCACGGTTCAAGTACCTCTCTTCATCAAGCAAGATGAGAAGATCTTGGTTGATACTCGTACCGGGGGATACCTCGGCCGCGCTAATTCGTGAGTGCTCGTCGCAAAGCTCGTAAACGCGCTCTAGATTTTCTCTATGAGGGCGATCTTCGCAACGCTTCGCCATTAGAGCTTTACGCATCACGTGAGAAGGAAGAGCTTTCGCAGGAGAGTTACGTAGAAAATCTTCTTCAAGGCGTAACCACTCATCGTGAGAAGCTCGATGAACTCATCATGACCTACGCCCAGGGCTGGGATATGGATCGTATGCCTGCCATCGATCGAAACCTTCTGCGTTTGGCGATGTATGAGATTTTGTGGGAGCCAGAACTAGACGAGAAGATTGCGATAAACGAGGCAGTTGAATTAGCTTCTGAGCTATCAACCGATGAATCATCCGGCTATATCAATGGTGTCTTGGGCCGAATCGCTGCAATCAAATCATCTCTGATTTAGAGCTTTACTCTCAGCCGATCAGAATTCCCTGATCTATAGCCCATTGGCGCAGCGCTTCTGGGTGCTTATCCGCAATCGAAGCTATCGCCAAAGTGTCAGCTGCTCGAGTTGAGAGCATCACTCCGTTCCAATCGGATCTGAGCCGACAGATCTCCTGAAGGTACCTAAGGAGTGGTTCAGGCAGGGATTTTCCCCCGGTTCTTATCGCGCTCAAATCAAAGGTGAGGCGCTTTGGTCCTTCTGTGCTGGGAAGTGAGAGCCCGAGTAGCTGATCTAAGGGGACGTTATAGAAGGAGGCTAAGCCGATCGCCTTCTTGAGAGTAAGGGCCCGATCACCTCGTTCGTAGGATCCGACCACAACCGATTTCCAACGCCCATCCGATTCGCTCTCAACACCCCGGAGGGTGAGTCCGCGTTGCCTTCGGATCGAACGGAGCGAGTTCCCGATCGCCTCAAGCGTCACAGCGGGGGAATCTGGCTCGTCTAGCTCTTCTTGCTCATGGAAGTCATCATCTGTCATGAGGCGACTCTAGGAGTGAGTGAGCATTTTCGCCTTCGGCCATCCACAGGTGATAACCTTCGCAGGCAATCCCGAAGGTGGTGAAATCTTCGGTTAATCCTTTAACGAACCGTCCTGTGAGGCGGCGAAGGAGTAAGAATGAGCCTTGTGCTAGATAGCGGTGAGATCAACCGCGCATTGAAACGTATCTCTCATGAAATTGTTGAGCATAATCACGGGGTCGACTCTGTAGTTCTTATGGGGATTCCTACCCGCGGCCGATTCTTGGCCGAGCGATTATCAAAAATTATTGAATCAATCGAGAAACCTGTTCCGTGTGGAACTCTCGATATCACGATGCATAGAGATGATCATCGAATACGAGCCCCACGTGTTCTCGTTGAGACGCTTCTTCCAGCGGGCGGCATCGAAGGGAAGGATGTCATCCTGGTTGATGATGTTCTCTTCTCTGGTCGGACCATTCGGGCCGCGCTCGACGCTTTGGGAGAACTCGGCAGACCTCGCTCGGTTCAGTTAGCGGTGCTTGTCGATAGAGGCCATCGCGAGCTGCCAATCCGTGCCGATTATGTGGGAAAGAATATTCCAACGTCGATCAAAGAGAGCGTGAAGGTAGCTCTTTCAGAGCACGATGATCGTGATCTCGTTGAGATTGTGGCGGTCGGCGAATGAAGCATCTTCTCTCTGTCCACGATATCTCAGCTAGTGAAGCGATTGCGATTCTCGATACCGCTGCTCATCTTGAAACACTTACATCAGGAGCGGTGAAGAAGCTTCCTACTCTTCGTGGCAGGACTGTCGTAAATCTCTTCTTCGAAGATTCAACACGAACTCGACTCTCCTTTGAATCCGCTGCAAAACGGTTATCAGCCGATGTTACAAATTTTACTGCAAAGGGTTCTAGCGTCAGTAAAGGTGAGAGCCTCAAAGATACGGCCCAGACTCTGCAAGCGATGGGAGCTGATGCGATCGTCATTCGACACCCAGCTTCTGGCGCTGCGAATCGACTTGCCGAGAGTGGTTGGGTAAGCGCCTCGATCATTAATGCGGGGGATGGAACACACGAGCATCCAACCCAGGCCTTGCTTGATGCATTCACAATCCGCAAACACTTTAGCGCCTTGAACCGTGACTTTGCTTCGCTGAATATCGCGATTGTCGGCGACATTCTTCATTCACGTGTGGCGCGAAGCAATATCGCTCTTCTACAAAAGTTGGGCGCGAAGGTTACGGTGATCGCACCACCTACGCTTATTCCGACTGGAATTGCGAGCTGGGGAGCCCCCTACTCTTACGACTTCGATGAGAAACTTGAAGAGTTCGACGTCGTGATGATGTTAAGAGTCCAACTCGAGCGCATGAATGAATCATTCTTTCCAAATGGTCGAGAGTATTCGCGCGGCTATGGTCTCGATGAGACCCGATTGGCTCGTTTGAAGAACGATGCGATCGTAATGCACCCAGGCCCAATGAATCGAGGACTCGAGATAAGTGCGGCAAGTGCTGACTCGATCCGGTCAGTAGTGGTGGAACAAGTTTCAAATGGCGTCCTGGTACGAATGGCCGTCCTCTATCAATTGCTTGGTGGACCAGATATTGCAACGACAGGGGTAGCCCAATGAGTGAACTCTTCTTGAAGAGCGCAACGATGGTTGATGGTTCAATCGTTGATATTCGGATCAACGGCGAGAAGATCGTTGAAATTGGAGCCTCACTGTCTCCGTCGGGGGATCTCATCGATTGCACAGGTCTGCGAGCCCTTCCAGGCTTTGTAGACCTTCATACGCATCTGCGCGAACCAGGTAAAGAGAATGCAGAAACCGTCTTGAGTGGTTCACAATCTGCAGTGCGTGGCGGATTTACGGCCCTCTCGGCGATGGCCAACACCAACCCAGTCGCAGACTCCGCTGGTGTTGTAGAACAAGTCTGGCGACTCGGTAAGAGCGCCGGCCTCTGTGATGTCTACCCAATTGGCGCAGTAAGTGAAGGCTTAGAGGGTCAGAAGCTCTCAGAGATTGGCGCAATGGCGCATTCGCAGGCAAAGGTGAGAGTCTTTAGCGATGATGGAAAGTGTGTGAGCGATCCACTTCTCATGCGTCGCGCACTCGAATATGTGAAGCTCTTCGACGGTGTTATCGCCCAGCACGCTCAAGATCCGAGACTCACGATCAATGCCCAGATGAATGAGGGAGCCGTTGCTGCGGAATTAGGTCTTGCTGGTTGGCCAGCTGTTGCCGAGGAATCGATCATTGCTCGAGATATCCTCCTTGCGAATGCTGTCGGGAGCCGCCTTCATATCTGCCATCTCTCAACCAAGGGATCGGTTGAGATTATTCGCTGGGCGAAAGCTCAGGGAATGGCTGTAACGGCGGAGGTAACGCCGCACCATCTCATCCTCACTGACGAGTTAGCCCGTTCTTATGATCCGATTTACAAGGTCAATCCACCGCTTCGAACTCAAGAGGATGTTGAAGCGCTTCGCACAGCACTCGCGGATGGCACGATTGATATCGTCGCAACCGATCATGCACCGCACCCTCGTGAGGATAAGGATTGCGAGTGGGCAAGTGCCGCCTTTGGAATGGTTGGTCTCGAGACCGCCTTCGCAATCGTCCATTCGATGATGATCGCTACTGGACTTATGGGTTGGGATCGACTGTCACAGGTCATGTCATCTGCGCCCGCAGAAATTGGCCGATATTCTGAGCAAGGTGAAGCTCTTACTGTCGGGGCAACGGCGAATATCACCTTGGTTGATCCATCGAAGATCTGGACGGTTAACCGCGATGATCTCTTCTCGAAGAGTAATAACACTCCATTCCACGGCCTCACATTCACCGGAGCGGTTCTCCATACGATCTATCGCGGTACGGCTGTACTGCTTAACCACAATCTGACTGGAGCTCGTCATGAGTAGCGCATATTTGGTTCTCAGCGACGGGGCGATCTTTGAAGGCGAATCGTGGGCATGCCTGGGGGAGACTTACGGGGAAGCAGTCTTCTCAACTGGAATGACTGGATACCAAGAGACTCTTACCGACCCGAGCTATCACAAGCAGATCGTCATTATGACGGCCCCACATATCGGCAATACGGGTATGAATGCAGCCGATATGGAATCTAAGAAGATTTGGGTATCTGGATTCGCAGTCAGAAATCCATCTCCTCGTACATCGAATTGGCGATCAGAAGAGAGTCTTGAATCGGCGCTCATGGATGCTGGTGTTGTTGGAATTCAAGGCATTGATACTCGAGCGATCACTCGCCACCTTCGTGATCGTGGATCAATGAAGGTCGGAATCTTCTCCGGCACAGAATATTCGCGCGATGAGATGGTTATAAAGGTTCGTGAAATTCCTCCAATGACCGGGCTCTTTCTTGCAGATGATGTAACAACAGATTCCACGTACGTGATTGCGCCGCCGCCAGGAGTTGAAAAGACCTTCACCGTTGCAGCGATCGACCTAGGAATTAAGTCAGCAACACCCCGTCATATGTCAGAGCGCGGCATGGAAGTCCACGTCTTTCCAATGCGATCTACGAGTGAAGAGATTCGCGCGATCAATCCAGATGGGATATTCCTCTCGAATGGTCCGGGAGATCCGGCAACTATGGATGAGATGGTCGAGCTAGTCCGCGGATTCCTTAGCGACTCGATCCCAGTCTTTGGCATCTGCTTCGGCCATCAAATTCTTGGTCGCGCTTTAGGTTTCTCAACCTACAAATTACCCTTCGGCCACCGTGGAATTAATCAACCCGTAAAGAACCTTCAGAGCGGTCGAGTCGAGATCACTGCTCATAATCATGGTTTTGCAGTGGATGCCCCTGTCGATTCAAACTTCACAACAGTCTTCGGCGCTGGGCATGTAAGTCACATCTGCCTCAATGATGGTGTTGTCGAAGGACTCGAACTCCTCGAACGTCCGGCATTTAGCGTTCAGTACCATCCAGAATCTGCTGCTGGCCCTCATGATGCGACATATCTCTTTGACCACTTTGCCGAGATGATGGCCAAGAAGAAAGTAGCTGCAACCAATGAGTAGAGATCTTTCGATCAAGAGCGTCCTCGTAATTGGCTCTGGCCCGATTGTCATCGGTCAGGCCTGCGAGTTTGATTACTCAGGTACTCAGGCCTGTCGCATCCTCCGCGAAGAGGGGATTCGAGTCATTCTTATTAATTCAAATCCAGCAACGATCATGACTGACCCAGAGTTTGCAGATGCGACCTATATCGAACCGATTACGCCTGAAGTGATTGAGAAGATTTTGGAGAAGGAACGCCCTGATGCTGTTCTCGCGACGCTCGGTGGCCAGACTGCGCTCAACGCGGCGATGCAACTCTTCGAGCGGGGCTCCTTTGAGAAATATGGCACAAAGTTGATCGGTGCGAATATCGACGCTATCAAGCGTGGTGAAGATCGAGAGATCTTTAAAGGGATCGTTGAGAAGGTAGGCGGTTCCTCATCCAAATCAATCATCTGCCATACCATGCAAGAGTGTTTAGCAGCAGCCGTCGAACTCAATTATCCAGTCGTCGTTCGACCTTCCTTCACAATGGGTGGGCTAGGTTCAGGTATCGCCTTCAATCAATCCGAACTAGATCAGATTGCTGGTGCGGGGCTTAGACACAGCCCTACGACTGAAGTCCTGCTCGAAGAGTCCATCATTGGCTGGAAAGAGTACGAACTCGAAGTCATGCGCGATCACAAGGATAATGTCGTCATTGTCTGCAGCATTGAGAATCTAGACCCGATGGGTGTTCACACCGGCGACTCGATAACTGTTGCGCCAGCTCTCACGCTTACGGATGTTGAGTATCAGAAGCTTCGTGATCTATCGATCGAGATTATCCGCGAGGTAGGCGTTGCTACGGGTGGCTGCAACATCCAATTCGCCGTCAATCCTGTCGATGGCCGAATCATCGTCATCGAAATGAACCCACGTGTTTCCAGGTCTTCGGCCCTTGCCTCGAAGGCGACTGGCTTCCCAATTGCTAAGATCGCTACGAAGTTGGCTATTGGCTATACCTTGGATGAGATCCAAAATGACATCACAAAGTCGACTCCGGCATCCTTTGAACCTACCCTTGATTACATCGTTGTTAAAGTTCCGCGATTCGCCTTTGAGAAGTTTCCAGAAGCCGATGACCGACTTACGACAACAATGAAATCAGTAGGCGAAGCGATGGCGATTGGCCGTAGCTTCCCTGAGGCGCTGCAAAAGGCGCTCCGTTCAGTCGAGAAGAAGGGGATGAGCTTCTCCTGGGATGCCGAAGGCGCAACCCTGGAAGAATTGATGTCGATCATCAATGTTCCGACCGAGTATCGACTTCAGCAAGTTCAGCGTGCCATGTTCTTAGGTGCCTCCGTTGAGGAAGTATTCGCGAGAACGAAGATTGATCCGTGGTTCCTTGCTCAGATCGAACTCATCAATACCCAAGCAAATATCATTTCTGGCGCAGGGGAGTTGACCTACGAGCTGCTTCGTGCGAGCAAGCAACTTGGTTTCTCCGATTCCCAAATCGCTTCGCTTCGCTATCTCTCAGAGAACGAAATTCGCTCGATTCGCTATCGGCTTAACCTGCGTCCAGTCTTCAAGACTGTTGATACCTGCGCCGCAGAATTTGAAGCCCATACCCCATATCACTATTCGTCGTACGATCTTGAATCTGAAGTGCGCTCCAGAACCAAGCCTGCAGTCTTCATCCTCGGTTCTGGTCCTAACCGAATAGGTCAGGGTGTTGAGTTCGACTACTCATGTGTCCATGCTGCTTTTGCACTTCGTGAAGCAGGCTATGAAACGATCATGATCAACTGCAACCCAGAGACCGTCTCGACCGACTATGACACATCCGATCGCCTCTATTTCGAACCCCTCACACTGGAAGATGTGCTTGAGGTCATTGCTGCTGAAACACAAGCCGGTCCAGTTCTTGGTGTGATCGCTCAACTTGGTGGACAGACTCCACTTGGGCTAGCGCGAGGACTTCTAGAAGCTGGTGTCACGATCCTCGGCACATCCCCACACGCGATTGATCTCGCAGAAGATCGTGGCGAATTTGGAAAGATCCTTGAAATCAGTAACTTGAAGGCGCCAGATTTTGGAATGGCGAAATCTTTCGAAGAGGCGAAGATTGTTGCTCATGGCATCGGATATCCCGTTCTTGTCCGACCATCCTTCGTCCTTGGTGGCCGCGGAATGGAGATTGTCTATGACGACGAGTCCCTTGAAGAATTTATCCTTAAGGCAACGGAGATCACGACGAATCATCCAGTCCTTATCGATCGATTCCTCGATGATGCGATTGAGATCGATGTAGACGCACTCTTTGATGGCACCGAACTCTTCCTTGCGGGCGTCATGGAACATATTGAAGAGGCGGGAATTCACTCAGGTGACTCCGCATGTGTTCTTCCGAGCTTCACCTTAGATGCAGCGAAGATCGCTGAGATTCGCGAAGCCACCTTTAAGATCGCCTCCAATGTTGGGGTTCGTGGTCTGATCAATATCCAATATGCCATTACTCGTGAAGGAACTCTCTACGTAATCGAGGCAAATCCTCGAGCTTCACGAACAGTTCCATTTGTCAGCAAAGCAACTGGCAATCCATTAGCGAAGGCTGCTGCCCTCATTTCGACGGGCGTAACGATTGCAGAACTACGAACTTCTTCAATCCTTCCTGTTGCAGGCGATGGCGTTGCAAATGGTGTCTCAGTGAAAGAGGCGGTCCTTCCTTGGAATCGCTTCAGACGTCTTGACGGAACTGGTGTTGATTCTGTTCTTGGACCAGAGATGCGCTCGACCGGCGAAGTTATGGGTATTGCCTCTACCTTCGGCCAGGCATATGCAAAGAGTCAGATCGCTGCATTTGGGCCGCTTCCCATGAAGGGATCGGTCTTCATCTCGCTCTCAGATCGCGACAAGGAGGATGCATTGGCTCCGGCAAAGGCGATCTCCGAACTCGGCTTTGCTCTCTACACAACAGCCGGGACCCATGATTTCCTACAGAAGAACGGCATTGCATCCACAAGCGTTCGAAAGAATTCAGATGTAGACGGTGAGGGACTTTCAGCGGTTGATATCATCAGTTCATCGATGGTGGATCTGGTTATCAATACCCCGCTCGGCCGTGGAAGTAGACAGGATGGTTGGTTGATCAGAACAGCATCTGTCCAACGTGCCATCCCTATCATCACGACAATCGCAGGTTTTAAGGCTGCGGTTGAAGGTATCAAGGAGATGCAGAGCCGTGACTTTGATATCGAGTCACTCCAGGAATGGCAAGCAGAGGGAGTTGCACGGTGATGAATCAGATTAATCAACGAGCTGCTCAAGTGAGTGCGCAATTGATCAGCAATAAGCGAGTCGGTGCGTATCATCACATGAGCTTTGCGGTGGGAGACCTAGCGGCTCAAGCCCTGCCGGGAAATTTCGTAGCGATTGCAGTCGGTGGCGAAGGTTCATCCATGGTTCTTCGGCGTGCATTTGCGATCTATCGCTCGACCGAGAAATGCGCGGAAGGCGGTCTGATCGAGCTCATTGTCGCTCCGCATGGTCAAGGGAGCAGATGGTTGACCTCGCTACCACCTCATTCGGTTGTAGACATGGTCGCACCTCTCGGCACTCATTTCGGAATTCCAACCGAACCAGTTCGAGCACTTCTCGTTGGCGGGGGTTACGGCAGCGCACCACTCTTTGGATTAGCCGAACTTCTCAAGAGTCGTGGTTGCCGCGTTGATATGGTCCTTGGCGCAAGTACTGCAAATAAGATCTATGCGCCACTTGAGGGCAAGCGTGCAGTTTCTTCACTCACCATCACGACCGATGATGGTTCAACTGGGATTCAAGGACAGATCACAGATGTCCTTCCATCACTTATTGAAGAGAATGAGATTGAGATTGTCTACTCATGTGGACCAATGGGAATGTTGGAGGCGATCACTCGAGTGAGTGAACGTTATGGCATCCTCCATCAAGCAGCCGTTGAGGAGTCGATGGCCTGCGGAATCGGTGTCTGCATGACCTGCGTCATTCCGGTGCGCGATGAAGCTGGTGTTCCGCGAATGCTTCGATCATGCATAGATGGGCCAGTAATGGATGGTTCGAAGGTCGTATGGGATAGCAAGCGAATAATCCCAGAAGGGACGTTCGGAGCATGAGCTTTGATTTCAGCACAACACTAGGGAGTGCCGCGCTTCCTAATCCAATCCTGACAGCAAGTGGCTGCGCTGGCTCGGGTAAAGAGCTCTCACAATTCTTCCCGCTCACCGATCTTGGTGCGATCGTTACCAAATCGATCATGATCAAAGCACGAAGTGGTCGGGCAACTCCTCGTATGGCTGAGACCCCAAGTGGAATGCTCAATTCAATCGGTCTACAAGGTCCAGGCGTTGACCAATTCCTTGAGAACGATATTCCATGGTTGGCTTCCCAAGGTGCTCGAACGATCGTCAGTATTGCCGGTGAGACCGTTGAAGATTATGCGGTCTTAGCCCGACGGATGCGAAATCTTCCTGGAGTTGTTGGACTTGAAGTAAATATTTCCTGTCCCAACGTTGAGAATCGAGGAATGGTCTTCTCCTGCCATCCCGAGACTGCTCGCGCTGCCATCGAAGCGGTTCGAAAAAATATAGGGGGAGAGCTCCCGATTATCGCAAAACTCTCACCTGACGTGACAGATATCGTTGCCATTGCTCGTGAGGTTGCAGATGCTGGAGCCGATGGTGTCGCACTCATCAACACCTTGCTCGGCATGGTGATCGATACAAACCTGATGCTTCCAAAACTTGCCCAGAAGACAGGTGGTCTAAGTGGCCCTGCGATTAGACCTGTTGCCGTGAGGGCGGTCTATCAAGTTCATGCTGCTCTTCCAAAGCTACCAATTCTAGGAATGGGCGGAATTGCGAACGGTCGCGACGCCTTTGAGTTCATTCTCGCTGGAGCACGCGCCGTATCTGTCGGTACTGCAACATTTGGAAATCCAACTGCTGCGATCTCAATCAAGAACGAGCTCGAAGCTATTCTGACCGAGAAGGGTTTCGGGAGCGTCGAAGAGGCTATAGGTTATGCGCACAGAGAGGTAGCGCCATGAACCCATTGATTCTTGCACTGGATACTGATGATCTCGATATCGCATGCCAATGGATTGAGGCTACGCGTGGTTCGATTTCTACCTACAAGGCGGGTCTTGAGTTCTTCCTCAAATTTGGCGAGCCAGGTATTGCGAAACTGCGCACTGCAGGAGATTTTGATCTATTCCTCGATCTTAAATTGCATGACATTCCAAATACTGTAGCTGGCGCAGCTTCTTCTATCTCTGGAATATCTCCAAAATTTCTTACAGTTCACGCCTCCGGTGGATCAGCCATGATCAACGCTGCAGCGACAGCAATCCCTCATGTCTCGATTACCGCCGTGACAATCTTGACCTCACTCTCTGAGCCAGATCTCTCAGAGATCGGCTACTCAGGCTCGCCTCTTGATGCAGCGATCGGGCTAGCAGACCTTGCCGTTAAGGCCGGTGCAAAGGCGATAGTTTCATCTCCACTTGAAGTCGCAGGAATTAGAGATCGCATCGGGCCAACGCCTGCAATCATCACTCCTGGTGTTCGTCCTGCCGGTTCGGCTTCTGGAGATCAAATGCGAGTTATGACTCCAAAAGAAGCGATGACTGCTGGATCGACCTATCTCGTAATTGGACGACCAATTACATCACTCTATAGCTCGGGCCTGGATGCGATGAGCGAGAAGGCAAAGCAGATTCTCGATGACGCCACTTCCGCCTAAACTCACACCGGAAGCCAGGGCGGCTGCACTCCTTGCTGCTGCGGCGGCTCGTAAAGAGCGCTCTGAGATGAAGGCTCGGTTGCGAAGTTCTGAGACCAGCATCTTTGATGTGATCAACACTGCCGATCCGGCGATCCAGAAGATGCGAGTTCGTGAATTGTTAGAGTCTGTGCCAGGAGTTGGTAAGTTACGTGCACAGGCAATTATGGAGAGAGCGAAGATCTCGCCAACGCGGAGAATTGCTGGTCTTGGAAGAAATCAGATCACTGCACTGAAGGGGGAGCTCGCGATGTCGAAGGTTGACCCTGAGAGAGGCACCTTGATCGTGATGTCTGGACCCGGTGGTGTTGGCAAAAGCACAATTACTAAAGAGTTGAAGAACGATCCACGATTCTGGATTTCTATCTCGGCGACAACGAGAGATCCACGCGAAGGCGAGCGTGAAGGTGTTGATTACTTCTTCTATAACGACTCCAAATTTGATCAGATGATTGCAGCCTCCCAATTTTTGGAATGGGCGGAGTTTGCTGGTGCCCGCTACGGTACGCCACGAGAGCCGATCGAGCATTGGTTAGCGCTCGGAAAGAATGTGCTCTTAGAGATCGAGATTGAGGGCGCTCGTCAGGTCCGAAGCGCTGATCCCGATGCAATGCTCGTCTTCATCGCCCCTCCTTCATGGGATGAGTTGAAGGCCCGATTACAGGGTCGAGGAACCGATACGCCCGAACGGCAGGCTGCGCGACTGGCCCTCGCCGAGGTTGAGATGGCTGCGGCAGGGGAGTTCGATCATATTCTGGTCAACCACCAGGTCGGAGAGCTTGTCGAGGAACTGGTATCCTTGGCGACTTCACACCTTCGGTAGTGAAGTGAACCGGCGAGTATCTGCCTATAGATTTGAATGAAAGAGGATCGCATGAGCTCAATGTCGAATATGGATGGAATCACGAATCCTTCGATCGATGAACTTCTCGATAAGGCTGGCTCGAAGTACAGCCTCGTCCTTTACGCCGCAAAGCGTGCTCGTCAGATCAACGCTTACTACTCACAACTCGGTGAGGGTCTCCTAGAGTATGTAGGACCTTTGGTTGAGACCTATGTTCACGAGAAGCCACTCTCTATCGCACTCCGCGAAATCAACGAAGGTCTACTCACCATTGAGAATCTAGAGCCTAAGGCTCAAGAAGCAACCGCTTAATCACCTCACTCGGAATTTCTTATGTTCCCCCGTGGTCGCGAAGTTATCCTTGGCGTCGGCGGGGGAATTTCTGCATATAAGAGCGCCGATCTCATCCGGCGCCTACAAGATCATGGCTTCCTTGTAACAGTCATACCAACCCGCTCATCTCAGAACTTCGTCGGTAACGCCACATGGGCAGCACTCTCCGGAAGGCCTGTCTACGATGATTTATGGAGCGATGTTCACAGCGTTCCACATATCTCCCTTGCCAAGAGCGCTGATGCAATTGTGATCGCTCCAACTACTGCTGATCTACTCGCGAGAATTGCACAAGGACGAGCCGATGATCTACTCACGAACATTCTCTTGGCGACAACGTCTCCCATCTTGCTCGTACCAGCGATGCATCCTGAGATGTGGCTCAACGCTGCAACACAGGCGAATGTCGCAACGCTTCGATCTCGGGGGATTGTTGTTCTAGATCCAGATGAGGGTCGCATGACGGGTTCTGACACTGGAATCGGTCGTTATCCAGAATCTTCAAAAATTATCGGTGCCCTCAATGACCTACTTTCATCTAAGGCTGACCTTATTGGTCGCACCGTCTTGGTAACCGCTGGCGGTACCCAAGAGCCAATCGATCCAGTTCGCTATATTGGAAATCGATCCACCGGAAAGCAGGGTTATGCGGTTGCTTATGCAGCAGCAGCTCGCGGAGCCACTGTCACGCTCATCGCCGCCAACTCGCATGAAGAGCCGATCGAGGGGATTACGACTCTTCATGTGCAGAGCGCGGACCAAATGCATAAAGCCGTTCTTGAACACTTCGATCAGAGCAATATCGTTGTGATGACCGCTGCGGTTGCAGATGCAAAGCCATTGCATCAAGCAGATCTCAAGATCGAGAAAGCTTCTTATCATTCGATTGAATTGACCCCGACGGTAGATATCCTGAAAGATCTTGGCGAACGCAAGCAGTCACAGATCCTCGTTGGTTTCGCGGCGCAGACAGGAGATGGCGCGCTCGAAAAGGCGACGGAGAAGTATCGGAATAAGAAACTTGATCTCATCTACGTGAATGATGTCTCAGGGGGAGCGATCTTTGGATCGGACCAAACCTCTGGATCAATCGTGGATGGCAGTGGGGTAATCGAAGAGTTATCAGGGGTTAGTAAAGTGACACTCGCCCATAAACTTCTCGATTTGGCGAACGATAAGTTAAGTTAGGCCAATGACTAAGCGCCTCTTTACATCGGAATCCGTGACTGAGGGCCATCCCGATAAGATGGCTGACCAAATTTCAGATGCGATTCTCGACTCTCTGCTCAGCCAGGACTCCACGTCGCGGGTCGCCGTTGAAACGCTGATCACTACCGGTCAAGTCCACGTCGCCGGTGAAGTCACCACAAGCGGTTATGCCGATGTCATGAACATCGTTCGTGAAACTGTTCTTGAAATTGGTTACGACTCATCCGACAAAGGCTTCGATGGAAACTCTTGTGGTGTCTCGCTCTCAATAGGCCAACAATCGAAAGATATTGCCCAAGGTGTCGATTCCGCTTTTGAGAAGCGTGTAAGTGATTCTTCTGATCCACTCGATCTTCAGGGTGCTGGTGATCAGGGCCTCATGTTCGGTTACGCCTGCGATGACACTCCACAGCTCATGCCACTTCCTATCGCCCTTGCGCACAAACTTTCTCTGCAGCTTGCGAAAGTCCGGAAGTCGGGTGAACTCGCATACCTGCGTCCCGACGGAAAGACTCAGGTCACCATTGAATATGACGGTGATAAGGCGATAGCTCTCAATACCGTCGTCGTCAGTTCACAGCATTCAGCCGATGTTGATATCGATTCGAAGCTTGCTCCCGAGATCAAGAGGTATGTGATCGACCCAGTAATTGCAGATCTGGCAATCGATATTTCTTCAGTACGGACTCTCATTAACCCAACCGGCCGCTTTGTTATCGGTGGACCCATGGGTGACGCCGGCCTTACCGGAAGAAAGATCATTGTTGATACTTACGGCGGCATGGCCCGTCATGGTGGCGGAGCTTTCTCAGGTAAAGATCCATCAAAGGTGGATCGCTCTGCAGCGTATGCAATGCGTTGGGTGGCGAAGAACGTTGTTGCCTCAGGTCTTGCAACTCGTTGCGAAGTTCAGATCGCCTACGCGATCGGAAAGGCTCAGCCGGTAGGACTCTTCGTTGAGTGCTTTGGAACCGAGAAGGTCCCAGTCTTGGCTATTGAAGCTGCCATTGAATCAGTCTTTGATCTTCGACCAGCTGCAATCATTCGCGATTTGGATCTCCTCCGCCCGATCTACTCACTGACAAGTTCGTACGGCCATTTCGGACGTGAACTTCCAGAGTTCTCGTGGGAGCGCACTGATCGGGCCCAGGCTCTACAAAACGCAGTCAAGGGTTGATTAGTTGTGGCTGAGGTAAAGCCACTCAAGTTAAAGGTGGAGAAGGCGCAGAAAGTACGCCGAACTCTTCTTGAAGATCCATTCGTCGATGTGATCGTTGACCTTCCCTTCTTCCACGCCGAAGAGGTTTTTACCTACAAACTCATCGAAGAGTCTGAAGGTGCGCAAGTGGGTGATTTAGTTGGGGTTCCATTTGGAAATGGAATCGCTCAGGGAGTAATTCTCACTCGGGCGCCAAACCCATCAACCACGGGAAAGATCAAGGCAATTCACTCCCTGATCTCTTCAGTGCCAGTCTTTACGCCTGAACAGATCACCCTGGCTCGCGCCATCGCTAAACGATATGCCACGGATACCTGGTCAATTTTGAGGAGCATGACGCCCCCATTTTCGGTCACAGGGGAGCGCGGATACGTAAAGATTTCGAGGAATCAGCAGCCGATCTCGATGTCTAACTTTGTTCATTCATTACCGAAATCCCTATTGAAGCGTCTTCAGAGTGGAGATCGCCTTCGCGAGTTAGTTCTTTTACCAGCATCTCAGGATCCCTATATGACCTTAATGGAAATCGCTCGATCCAGAGCCACGCATGGAAAGGTCGTTGTGGTTCTTCCGGACCAGAAGGATCTTCTTGCGAGTGCGCGAGCCCTCGAGAATGACGCGATTGCTTACATCGCACTAAGTTCTGCGCAAACGAAGAGCGAACGGTATGCCTCATACCTTCAAGCGAACTGCTCAACCTCGGGGATCATCCTCACTCTACGACATGGGACGCTCCTGCATCTCGGAGAGAACGACACCTTGATTCTCTTCAATGAGGTTGAGAGTCATCATTACGAGCGTAGATCACCGACCTGGAATAGCCGAGATGTCGCACTCTTTCGCAGCTCTTCAAATTCGGTGATCTTCGTATCAAACTCGCCTTCTGTTGAAATTGTGCGACAGGTTGAGAGTAAATGGTTAGTCGCTCATCTTTATCCTCGGGTAAAAATTAAGCGGCTCTCATTTCTTGCTGCTGATGGCAGAGAACCAGAGATCTTCCCGCAGATTCGAGAAGCGCTCAATCACGGAAGTGTTCTGATATCGACGGGAAACACCGGATACGTTGAAGGCTTCTCGTGCGCGAAATGCCGAACAAAAGCAACATGTTCATGTGGCGGGAAATTACGAGTTCCGAAAGAGGGCGCCAACCCTGAATGTGCATTATGTAGTGAGGTCAACTTCGACTGGCACTGTCAGTGGTGTAACGGCGAGAAGATGTGGGTGACGCGCAGAGGTGCTGTAAGGACCGCCTCTGAATTTGGACGCGCTTTCACCCATGTGAAGGTGATTCAATCATCGGGGGATTCGCAGATAGCAAGCCTGCCGGAAAGTAACTCCTTGGTGATCGCAACACTCGGATCTGAACCAGTTGGAATGTATTCAGGAATCTTCGTTCTAGATGCGCAACTTGCATATTCACAAGTACAACTCCGTAGCCAAGAGGAAGTTCGTTCTCATTGGTTCAAACTCCTATCTCTGCTGCAACCCGACGGAGCTTTCTACCTATCATTGCCTTCATCAGAGACCATCTCCCAAGGCCTGGTTCGAGCAGATTCCTACGACTTAGCTTCCAGGGAGATGCATGAACGACACGATGCCAAACTTCCGCCGTACTTCAAGTTGATGATCTGCGAAGGTCCGTTCTCTGATCTTGCAAAGATCTCCGAACTTCTTGAAGTCAGAGGCTTTATCTCTTTTCCTCTTCCTCAGACAAAGGATGGCAAAGGTCGCCTGCTTGTAAAGTATGAGGTCGCAAAAGGTGAAGAGATCTCAGAGTTCTTCGCCAGCCTTCAGCGAGTGCGTGCCGCCCAGAAGCGAGAGGTGTTGGCGCTTCGCTTTGATCCTTACTCGATTGCGTAGGAAGCAACTGCAAAGCAGGTAGAATAGGTGAATGGCCATTCAACCGATTCGATATTTTGGCGATCCAGTACTCACGACACCTGCCACCGCGGTCGTAGATTTCGATAAGGAGCTTCGGACCCTCGTAGCTGATCTCACCGATACTATGCATGATGCACCAGGGGCTGGTTTGGCCGCTCCTCAGATAGGCGTCTCGCTACGTGTATTTGTCTGGGATGTCGATGATGTTATAGGGCACCTCATTAACCCAACCCTGGACCTCAGCGATGAGATGCAAGATGGTGAAGAAGGTTGTCTCTCGTTTCCCGGAGTTTATGCCGATACTCCGAGAGCACTTCGTGCAGTTGCAAAGGGTTTCAACATGCATGGAGAGCCGATTACTGTCGAAGGTACCGAGTTTCTAGCGAGAGCGCTCCAGCACGAGACCGATCACCTCAACGGCATTCTCTTTGTCGATCGAATGACCGCCGAACTCCGCAAGGGCGCGATGAAAGAGATTCGCGAGAGCGAATGGTTTGGGACAATAGCTGCAAGTGGTGAAGCTCCCATTATTAAGGTTTCACCGCACAACACCTTCGGCCTCGGAAACTAGGGTCACTATCTAGTGCAGATCTCAGTAGCTTCATCCTCCCTCATCAGCGTTCCAATAATTGAAGCGATTCAAGGGTCTCGGCACACACTTGCTTCGATCATTACTCATCCTGATCGAAAGGTAGGACGTGGTCAGAGTGAGAGCGCCAATCCTTTGGCACAATGGGGAGTAGAGCGGGGTCTCGTTGTCGCAAAGCCTGCTGATATCTCAGAGATTAATAAACATCTATTAGAGGCTCAGCCTCAGCTCGTGATCACTGCATCGTACGGAAAGCTCATTCCGCCAGAGTTGCTCCACGGACCACGCTTTGGCTGGCTCAATCTTCACTTCTCCCTTCTTCCGCGCTGGCGTGGAGCTGCTCCGGTTCAATGGGCGATTCTTGAAGGCGATGAAGTCACTGGCATCTCGATCTTCAAGCTGGATAAAGGAATGGATACTGGCCCGATATATCTCCAGGAAGAGATGCACATCGACGATGATGCCACGACTGAAGAGCTCCTTGAGATCATGGCGCAGCGTGGTGGGGCATCAATCATTGACGTGATTGAGAAGATCGCGAGTGGCGAAAAGCCTAAGAACCAAAGTCTCGCTGGAGTAACTCTCGCCCCAAAGATCTCAAAGGAGATGGGGGAGATTGACTGGAGCGACCCTGCCATCAAGACTTTACGGAAGATTCGAGCCTTGTCGCAGAAGCCTGGAACATACACATACTTTCGCGGGGCAAAGATCACGATCCATCAAGGGAAGATCTCACCCACTCTCTCAGATTCGAAAGCAAACGGCGAAGTGTGGAGTGAAGGAAGTTCGACCTACGTACAATCTTCTGATCTCGTCATTGAAATTGGAGAAGTTACACCGGCAGGAAAGAAGCGAATGTCAGCAGCTGACTTTTTGCGAGGTGCGCGCGTAGAGCCAGGCGAGAGGTTCACTACTCTTGGCTAAATCAGATTTTAAACGACCAAAACCTGACCAAGCTCGAAAGGTTGCCTACAACCTCATCTCACAGGTTAATCGAGAAGGCGCTTACGCAAATATTCGTCTGCCTCAATTGCTTTCAGATTCTTCACTTGATGAACGAGATAGATCATTCGCGACCGAGCTCAGCTACGGAACGCTGCGAATGCAAGGCAAGCATGACTTCGCCATTCGCGGCAAGATCGATCGCCCTTTTGAGGAGTTGGATCCTGCGGTTGTTGATCTTCTTCGTATGGGTCTACATCAAATCTTTGAGATGAGAGTTCCGGACCATGCCGCGGTTGATGCGACGGTAGAACTCGCTCGGTCAATGGCAGGTGAAGGAAAAGCCTCCTACGTCAATGCCATCTTGCGTTCGGTTCTTCGAGATCCTCCAAACTTTGAAGAGGGAGATGATCTCGCTACCCGTTATTCACACCCCGATTGGATAGTGAACGCATTCAAAGATCAACTTAAGGACGCAGATCGTCTGGTCGCACTCCTTGAGTCACATAATCAACCAGTGGCTCCACATCTTGTTGCTTGGCCCGGTCTATCTACCCGTGAAGAGCTTTTAAGTGAAGGTGGCGAAGAGATTTCTGAAGGTTCTTACGCAGTCAGATCCTCGAAGATGCCAGGCTCTTACACGGCCGTCCATGAACGTCGCGCCGGCGTTCAAGATTTAGGGTCACAGCTCATCAGTGAAATCTTCTATAACACTGCAGGCGATGAGGGTTATCTCAATTGGCTTGATATGTGCGCTGGTCCAGGTGGAAAAGCGGCGATGCTCTTCAATCTCATTCACACCCATAGAGTGAAAGATAATTTCACTGCCAACGAACCAACCGAGCACCGTGCACGACTGGTAAGCCATGTGGTGCCGCCGGCTAATGTCATTTCCCATCGAGGTGAGGATCTTCCGAGTCTGCCCACCCGTTACGATCGAATCATTATTGATGCACCATGCAGTGGCTTGGGTGCACTCAGACGAAGACCAGAAGCGCGCTGGCGGAAGACGATAGCGGACCTGAAGAATCTCGTTACGATCCAGCGCGATCTTTTGGATGCGGGGGTCGCACTCTTGAATCCCCGGGGATTTATTGCCTATGTCACCTGCTCGCCCCACCGCAGTGAGACATCTGCGCAAGTAGCCGACTTTCTCTACCGACATAAGGATTTTGAGCTGGCTGATCTCAACCCATTCATACCGGAGAGTGCTCGGGGGATGAATCTCGTAGGAGCAGATGGAACGATTCAAATGTGGACCGATATCCATGGGACCGACTCAATGTTTATGGCGCTATTTCGTCGAAAGCAACCAGTAACGTAAGGGCATGAGCATGGCTAGAGCGATACGAATGTGTCCCAGCATTCTCAATGCTGACCACTCAAAGTTGCAGTTCGAGATTGACCGGGTCGCTACAGATTCCGATCTCCTTCACCTAGATGTAATGGACAATATCTTCGTCCCTAATCTCACTTTTTCACTCGATCAGTCGAGAGGGATCATCGAGGCTTCATCAATCCCGGTAGATGCTCATCTCATGATCAATGAACCAGATCTTGATGCAGTGAAGTATGCAGAGGCAGGGGCTGTGAGCGTCACCTTCCATATCGAAGCGAGCGAGAATCCTTTGGCGACGATAGCGGCAATTAAGGCGGCTGGGGCTCGAGCAAGCGTTGCGATCAAACCTGGCACACCCTTCAGCCGAGTTGAACCACTCCTGACCCAGATCGATATGTTGCTCGTGATGACTGTCGAACCTGGATTCGGTGGTCAGAAGTTCATGGCAGATATGATGCCCAAGCTTCAAGAGGCACGAGCCGCTATCGATTCCATGAGCCGAGATATCTGGCTTCAAGTCGATGGAGGAATCGCGATGGAGACAATCGCTGTAGCAGCCAGAGCCGGAGCCGATGCCTTCGTTGCAGGAAGCGCGGTTTATAAGGCCGAATCACCTGCAGTGGCACTTCAGGAGCTACGTAAATTGGCAACACAGGCTGCATCTCTCGAGTAAAATCGGGTTATGAAGAACTTCGATGAGCTATTTGCTGAGTTGGCTGAAAAGTCTCAATCTCGCCCTGTGGGCTCTTCCACAACCGACGCTCTTGATGCTGGCATTCACGCAATGGGTAAGAAGATCATTGAAGAAGCTGGGGAAGTCTGGCTCGCTGCCGAGCATGAGAGCAATGATGCTCTTGCACTTGAGATCTCACAATTGATCTATCGTCTACAAGTTGTGATGGTTGCCCGAGGTTTAACGCCTCAAGATATCTATAAAGTTTTATAGTCCTATTCATCGTTCTATCGAGCAGGAGAAGCCATGCTAAAGATTGCTGTCCCAAATAAGGGATCATTGTCCGATAGCGCATCTCTCATGCTTCGCGAGGCTGGTTATCGTCAGCGAAACGATGCACGAGATCTGATCCTCATCGATCCTGAAAATGATATTGAGTTCTACTACTTGCGCCCTCGCGATATTGCGATCTATGTCGGTTCGGGTGAGCTTGAACTAGGAATAACTGGACGAGACCTGCTGATCGATTCCGGTGTCAAAGCTAAAGAGGCGCTAGCCTTAGATTTTGGTCGATCAACATTTAGATTCGCCGCTCCAGCCGGAAAGCCTATGGCGGAGAGTGACTTGGCTGGTCTGCGTATCGCAACTGCATATCCTGGTCTTCTTCAGCGCTACCTTGCAGATCGTTCCATTAAAGCCGAGGTCGTCAGTCTCGATGGGGCAGTTGAAAGTGCTATCCGTCTTGGTGTAGCCGATGCGATTGCAGATGTTGTCTCTACGGGTGGAACACTGCGTCAGGCAGGGTTAGCCACCTTTGGAGAGCCGTTGCTTGAGAGTGAAGCGATTCTCATTGAAGGAAATAGAGTTGTTCGCAATGATGCAATCGAGACCGTCATTCGCAGACTCAATGGTGTTGTGATGGCGCGTCAATATGTCTTGGTCGACTATGACGTCGCACATGAGAATCTCGAACAGGCTTGCGCATTAACACCCGGTATCGAGTCACCGACCATCTCACCTCTTCAAAAGGGTGATTGGAGCGCGGTGCGGGCAATGGTCAAGCGTAAAGAGATCAACAAGATCCTCGATGATCTTTGGAAAGTAGGCGCACGGGGGATATTAGTAACCGATATCCACGCCTGCCGACTTTAAAGAATTCTAATATCCAAGTAGCGGCAGTATCGCTCTTAGATCGCGGTGGTTGAGTACGACTCCCGCAACCTCTTGCAACGCGGGCTTTGCACAAAATGCTACGCCAATATCTGCGCCTTG